>JAZSAO010000262.1:0-7055 GCA_045601945.1 Faecousia sp.
GTTTCTGCACAGGTTTACGAAGGAGACACCCCTGTTTCCTGCACCTTACAGTACAGCGCAGACACCTACGGCAAGAACAAAACCGGCCCCTTAGGAGACCTGTGCAAAGCCCTCTTTGCCTACTCCGACAGCGCAAAGGCCTATTTCGCATAATACTGTTTCTTAATAAATAAGTATAAGAACCATCCCACCACCCATGCCGCCATGGAGAGATTTTCTCTGTGGCGGCATTTTGGGAAAATACAGGGTGGAAAGAACGGTGCTTTTATGATAAAATAATAAAGTAAAATGATCCTGATATAGGACGATAGGAGGAGAATGTATGATAAAAAGATGGATTTTATATCTTCTCGTAGTTTCTCTCTGTATTTCCGCTGCTCCTTTCTTTACTTATACGGCACAGGCGGCTTATACAGACGGAGACTGGCAACAGCTGATAGACCGCTACAGAGAATCCTTTTGCGGAGATGCTTCTGTGGATTGGGAGGATCCCGAGATCCGGAAAATTGTTGGCGTGACCAACGCCTCCGGGGCAAGCACCTCCGGCATCGGTTATAACGGTGGAAAATACTGGTTGGATTTGGAAAACAATCGCAAGAATCCCAACCGAGTCTTCGGCAATCAGGATATTACCATCTATATTTCCAGCGACACCATGCGTAAACAGTTGGTTTATCTGTGTTATATGGCAAGGGCTTACGGAACGCCCGGGGCTTCCTATAGCTATTTGGATGGGAATGGCGTCTTGCAAACCACGGAACTGTATCAAAATCCGGAACTTCGCAGTGCCATTTTCTACGGACTGGAAAAGTCCATGACCTTTTTTAACTATGAAGCATGGGACAAACAGCATACCGGCCATGATTCCACCACCAATTACAACTGGTGGGATTGGACCTACGGGGGACAGAAGGAAATTTTAGAAAGTCTCATTATTCTGACCCCCTTCCAAAGCACCAAGGAACAGGAAATCAGCGATAAGATGACTGCCACCTGTCTAAAACTTTTGGATGCCATACGTCCCAACAACACAGGAAAAACCGATAATACCAGTATCGGCTACCGCCGTGTTCGCTTAGGTGTTTCGCCTATGATCGCCGCACTGACAAAGAACACTGCACTCATGGAGGAATCTCTGACCAATTTGGTAGACTTCTTAGAGGATGATCCTTCCAAACGGGACGGCGTAAAGTCCGACTATTCCTATATTTGCCATTTCTACTATCCTATGGAAGGAACCTACGGTACGGATGTTTTGGGAAACCGCATCATAGGTGCCTACTCTGTTTTGGCAGGGACGGCCTTTGAACCCACAACGGATCTGCGAAAGAATCAGTTTAGATGGATCATGGAGACCTTCCGCCCTGTGATCCATAACGGTGTTCTCCTTGCCATGAACAGCGGCCGTTTCCCCAACTCCGGCAGATCCTATGCCGTAGAAGCCCTGAAGGCGGCACTGCGTTTAGTAGGTTGTTTTGGCCCCGAAGAGGATCTGCAACTGAAACAGTTTATCCGCTCTATGGTGCTACAGGACACCGAAGCAAACACACAGAAAGCGTACAGTTCCTTTGCAGTTTCCTTAGGGGAAGTGAATCTGGTACAGACCCTAAAGGAGATCGTCATAGACAGCACCATACCCCCGGCATCTGAGGAATACGCCCATATGCGCTATGCCACAGATCGGGCGGTACAGCATCGGGAAAACTATACCGTAGGCATTGCCATGAGCTCCAACCGCATTGGACCCTATGAATGTGTTAACGGCTGTAACCGTTACGGTTGGCACACAGGGGACGGCATGGTCTATGTCTATAACGATACCACCAAGTACAGCTATGACCAGTATGGAGAGATCTTTCAACGCTTTGCCAATATGTACCGTGTTCCCGGTACCACGGAAGAGGATGCCACCTTGCGGCAGCCTTGGAGCGAGCGTGCACCTTACTTTACAGGCATGACCTACACTCATAACGAGGCTGCAGGGAAAGACGACTGGAAACAGGACTACGACGAGGACGGCACCGAGGCATGTAGCTTCGTAGGCGGCGCGGAACTGCATCAAAAGTACATTGCCACCGCCATGGAATTCGAGGCATATAGCTGGACAGAAGAGGAATCCCGTCAGGAACTGATCAAGATCCATAATTCCGCCCAACCGGACGAATTTGCGGAGCGGAATAAAATGAAGCAGGTTCTGGTATCGGATCTCAGTGCCAAGAAGTCCTACTTCCTCTTTGACGATGAGATTGTTTGTGTGGGATCGGACATTGACTTCTCCACCCGGAACAACGGGGTCAATACCTATGTAGACAATCGAGAACTGCGGGAAACCTCTGTTGCCGGGGGAAAGACAGTATACGGAACCGATGACATTCTGGTAGACGGGACTCTGCTTGAAAAGACCAACAGCTTTACAGCCCCTAAGGGCTACACAGATCCCACATGGATCCATGCGGAGAATTTTGGTGGCTATTACTTCCCTACAGGGGGACAGGTCTATGTAAACAAGACCTTCCGCCAATCCAGTAATGACGGAGACAATACCAACGACGACTACAATCAGATCAATCTGACCCATAACCCAACCAACGGAAGCCACAGCTTCTATGAGATTTGGATCAGCCATGGTCAGGCACCCCAAAACGGCACCTATTCCTATGTGATGTTGCCGGAGAAAACTCCGGAGGAAACCAAGGCCTATACGACAAATCCGGATGTAAAGGTCTTAGCTTCTACGGAAGATATCCATGTGGTACGGGAGGAAACCTTAGGCATCACCGCCATGGTATTCTGGAAGGCCGGCTCCTACGGCGGCATTACCGTAGATCAGCCCATGATCCTCATGGTGCAGGAAAGTAATGGGGTCTATTCGCTTTCCGTATCCGATCCTACGCAGAAATTAAAAAGCGGCACGGTTACCATACAAAAGCCTCTTAACTTGACCCATTGCGATTCGGAACTGACCGTCACCGGGGATAATAAAACTGTAGTGAAAGCAGATTTCAGCAAAACCCCCGGCAAGAGCCTCGCCGCAACCTTCTCTGTTGAAAAAGAAGAAACCGTTCTTTTTGACTTCGCTGACGGACAGAAATACAACAGCACGGTTTACAGCTTTACGGATTACAGCCTTGCTAAGAACTGGACCGTAAGCGGCTCCGCGCCTACCATTTCCAAGGGAACTATGGCACTGCCTCTAAGCAGTACCGGTACAACAGAACTGACAGCCGGAAAGCTGAACCTGACCTCTCCCGGCACGAAGACCCTGCAGATCCGCCTGAAGGTTAGCGGTGCTACTGCCTCCGACGGGAAAGTCATGTATTCCTATTTGACAGATACTTGGAGCGCAGAAGCCACCCTTTGCACCTTATCCCAGACCTGCTTGCAAGGGGAGCTTGCAACCTACGGTGCCCGTCTTACTCTGCCTGACAAGGCGGTAAAGGGTCTAAAGCTTCGCTTTACGGGTCTGTCGGGAGGCACAGCCACAATCGACCATATTTCTTTGGGAAGAGAGCCTGAAAACCTGTATTTCGGTTTCGAACAGGACAAGGCAGCCTTTGCCTATCTCACGGGAACATACGGCGGTTATGATTATCTTGACACTGCATGGGCAACGAATCTCAGCGCCAAGACAGGACAGTTCCATGCTGTAGAAGACGGGCATTTGACCGTCTATGGCACAGACGAATATAACGGCACCGCCGGAACGGATCACGGCATTTACGTAGAAACCACGGCAAAGCCCGGGTTCTATCCATGGACAACCCGTGATCGCCATGCGCTGTCCTATGATCCTGAAAAGGCAGAGATTTTGGAGATCCGCTTCAAAACAGAAGCCATCACAGCTACCCCAGGGAATACGCCACAGCTGGTACTTCTTTATGCCCGAGAAAAAGACGGCACGGTAAGCCGCAACGACAAGCTGAGCGTCCCCTTCCAAATTCAAAATGGCGCATATCAAACCCTGCGGATCCCGGTTGATGAAACCTTTAGGAGTTCTGATTTTATCAAATCCTTAGGTGTTCGCTTTCGCTTCCTCAAGAGTGAAGGGGAAACCTCGGTGGGGAAGATTTCCATTGACTACCTGTACATAGGCAGTCGCAAGGATGCTCCTTCAAGCCTGTATTTTGACTTTGAACCTTCCCGGCGATATGACCGAAGCACCTACGGGGCCATAGACTATTCACAGGGAAATTGGAGCTACAGCAGTAGCCGACTTTCCGCTCCCGTGTATGAAAACGGAACCGTTTCTTTGGAAATGGAAAAGGATCCGGCAAACGGTAGCCTGTATGTACAGGTGGGTCCCTATCTGACTCAAAAATTCCCCTTACATTTTGATGTTTCTCACAGCGAGGTGATCCAGCTTCGCTTTAAGCTGGAAAACTTTACAGTCAGTACAACTGCCAAGGTGGGACTGTATTATTACACTACCCTAAATTCCCATGTAAACGGCAAGGATCAGATCCGCAAACTCCTGGATGCCCCCATAACAGAGAACCACGTCAACGGAGAATACATTACCTTCACTTTCCCTGTTACGGAGGAAATGAAAGCCCTCAAAGAGATCCGAAGCCTGCGTATCAACTTCAGCGGTTTGGGGAAGGGAACGGAGATAGGGAAGATCACTGTAGATTCTCTGTACATCGGTTCCTACGATCTCGCGCCTATGCAGGACACTCTGTTCTTTGACTTTGAAGGGGGACAGGAAGAACGCCTACGCTATGACCATGAGGTTTACGGCTATACGAACTTTGACTTGGCGGATAACTGGTGGACCAATCCTTCTTATGCAAGTGAACCTACAATAGAAAAGGGAATCCTTACCTTTGCCTCTGCCAACGCTGAAGGACGCACCAACCACTATGCACACAGCGGATGGACCCACAACGTTCTTCCTTTGGCTTTTGTGCCGGGAAAGGAGGATGTCTGTCAGATCCGCTTCTCTGTGGAAAACGCTCTCTGCTCTCAAGAAAACGGATTTGCCGCCCTCCAGCTTTACTACGGAATTGGCTCCAATGCCACTGCAGGCTACGAGCAGGCAGAATTCCTTCTCAGCGACTATGTGGATGGAGGCTATGTGACCCTAACCTTCCCCATGGACAGCAGCGGGTACTTATCTGCAGAAAAAATCACGAGCCTACGGATCCAGTTTGCCAGAATTACCTCTGCAGAGGGGGCAAATGCTACCTTCCACATTGACTACCTATATGTAGGGCCGGAAGAAAAGGTACCGGCAAGGGAGAAAAATCTGTTTATAGATTTTACCGATACGCCAATGGATCAGGCAAGATACGCAGATAAGACCTACGGCGAGAAAAACTTGGATCTTGCCTCGGCATGGTGGACCAACAGCAAGAATGACGAAGAACCCGTAGTGGAAGACGGGAATCTGGTTTTGACATCTGCAAAGGATTCTTCCTCTGCCATTCATTATGCTCTGAGTTGTGAGACCTTTGGAGCCTATCCCTTGCAGTACACCCCTAAGGAGGGAGACTTATGTCGGATGCGGATCTGTTTGGAAAACGGTGTGGCAACGGAAAGCCACGGAAACCTCCGCTTGTCTATGATCTACGGTGTGAAGGACAACAACTCCGCAGGTTTTGATTATGTGGAGCTTCCCGTATCCGAGTATATGGATAAGGGGTGGTTTACGGTAACCTTCCCCATGGATAGCACAAAATATTTGACTGCACCCCAGATCGTCAGCATCCGCCCTCAGGTGTCCTATGTGACCGGGAAAGAGGGAGAATCCTTCCGCTTCCTCATTGACTATATCTACATCGGGGCAGAGGAAGACCTGCCTGCTGCGGCGAACTATTACTTGGCAGACTTTGACAACAGCAAAGCATCCCAAGAACGGTATAGGGATAGACTGTACGGCGGTCTAAATCCGGATCTACCTGAAAGCTGGTGGACCAATTCCACCTATGCTACGGCTCCTGTGGTGGAAAATGGGGCTATGACCCTGTATTCCAAGCAGAGTACCCGTACTGACCACTATTTCCACAGCGGCCCTGCTCATGATGTTTATCCTCTTGCCTATACACCGGGGGATGAGGACTACTGTCAGGTTCGGCTAAAGGTTCAAAACGCTGTCAGCACCAAGGCAGACGGATCGGCGCGGTTCAACCTGTACTTTGGTATTGGAGATACGGCTGTGGTCGCTTCCGGAAGCAAGGATTTCTCCCTTTCGGAATTTGGAAACGGAGAATATTTCATTCTGACCTTCCCTATGAAGCACAGCAAGTATCTAAGCGCCCTTGAGATATCCTCTATTCGTCCTCAGCTTTCCTATGCCAAGAATGCAGAGGGAGAGAATCTTTATCTGACTTTGGATTACCTCTATTTGGGTTCTAAGGATCATTTGCCCTTGCCCCTGTACACGGTCACCTTCCTCAACGAAGACGGATCGGTTTTGGCTGTCAAGGAAGTACAGAAGGGAGAAAGTATTGCCTATGCCGGATCGGTGCCCACAAAGGCCTATGATGCACAGTATCATTACACCTTCGAGGGTTGGGACAGGGTACTGACCAACATTACCACTGACACCACCGTTACCGCAACCTATACCGCTACGGCTCACAGCTATACCTACAGCAAGGTGGATGCTACCAACCATAAGGCTGCCTGCTCCTGTGGCTATAGAAAGACGGAATCTCACAGCTGGGACAGTGGCAAGATCACAACACAGCCTACCTGCAATGCAGAAGGCATCAAGACCTATACCTGCCCCGTTTGTAAGGCAACAAAGACAGAGTCTGTTCCTGCAACAGGACATACCGAGGTCATTGACTCCGCAGTTGCACCCACCTGTACCGCCACCGGTTTGACAGAAGGCAAGCACTGCTCTGTATGTAATGCAGTTCTCACTGCACAGGAAGTGATCCCTGCAACCGGTCACAGTTACACTTACACAAAGGTCGACGATCAAACCCACACCATCGGCTGTAAAAACTGTCCTCTGTCCGAAACCGTTCCTCACAGCTTCCAAGACGGCTCCTGCATCTGCGGAAAAGAGGAAGGAAAAGAACCTGTATTGGAAACCGGTTGGAAGATCA
>JAZSAO010000263.1:0-8109 GCA_045601945.1 Faecousia sp.
TCCTATTCTCGATCGTGGATACCATGCCGTAACCCCACTTCTCTGCCTACTACGAAATCGGTACAAAATTGGGAATCCCTACTGCCCTCTCCGCCGCAGTCGCGGCACCTCTCCCATTGGAGAGGCAAGGGCCTTTACCAACTTGGTGAACAGTTCGACAAACGAAAATCGGACCGCATCTGAACGGGTCTTTTTGGATCGTTCCACAACAGACTATGTGCATGGATCTTGCATAGCCTACTTCAAATATGGCAAAAACTGACCCCAAAGACCGATACAAGTCTTTGGGGTCAGTTTTAATATAATTTCTGTAATCTATGATTCCGCATCTACCTCAACAAGGTGTGTTTCATGGATCCTGTAGATATGCGTACACAACCGCAGGACACTGGGGCGGTGGGTAGAGAGGATACAGGTTTTATGTTTCATGGCCGCAATATTGGCAAGAACCTTTTCTTCTGTTTCCAGATCCAAGGCAGAAGTTACTTCATCTAAGAGCAGAATCGGGGCATCTGCCAAAATCGCACGTGCAATGGCAATTCGCTGGTTCTGTCCCACAGAGAGAGAACTTCCTCTCTCCTTCAGTTGGCAATATACGCCTCCGGGCAGCTTTCGCACAAAGTCCTCTGCACAGGCGAGGCGAAGAGCATCATACAGTTCCTCATCTGTAGCATCGGGTTTCATAAGTCGCAGCGTATCTGCAATGGTTCCGGAAAATATCACATTGTCTTGGGGTACGTAGGAAAACAGGGCCCTTGTAGAAGGTGACAAAGAAATGGTTTTTCCATCGCTATGGACTCGCGCCACACCGCTATTGGGTCTAAGAAGCCCCAAAAGAATACGGAACAGTGTGGTCTTTCCACTGCCGGAAGGCCCTACAATAGCAATGAGTTCATTGGGTTTGATCTCCAGTTCCAGAGAATCCAATACCAAATCCCGTTGCTGATAGGAGAACTGTAAATCTCGCAGTTCCAGATCAATGGGGGAACCCTTTGCAATCAGTTCTTCAACTGCTTCCCGATCTTCCAGATCTTCTCTGGGGAGATCCAATATGGTCATGATCCTTCGGGCAGAAATGGTACATTCTATCGCAGAAGGCACCAGTTTGATCAGCGCAGACAATGCCGCCGCTAAATATCCTGCCAACTGTATAAACAGAACCATTGTACCAAAATCGATTTGATGAGCCCATAGACGGTAAGCACCCCAACCAAGGCAGGAATAGCTGATTACCGTGCTGACTGCAGACAGGAAAGATGAGTTAAGCACCGAAGTATGTGTAAACTCCATAGAGGTGTTAAAATATTTTTCCTGCACCTTATACAGCCTGGACACAAACACCTCTACAAGATTAAAGGCCTTGATGCTCTGGGCCGTTTGGAGTGTTTCTTCGTGAAAAGCCATCATCTCAGCACTGACATCCCGCATGGATAAGCTGAGTTTCCGCATTTTCCCCAAAAAAGGTTTTGCCGCCAGAATAGAGATCGGAGCCGTCAGCAAGGACAGGATCGCCATTGTGGGATCGTAGAACAAAATCACCAGCAAAGATGCTATAAATCGCGTAACTTGGATCACTAAGGTAGGAACCCATCCCAAAACACTGTTGGAAACCGTTGTTACATCCGTGTTAATACGGCTGAGCAGATCTCCGGAATGGTATTGATGGAGAGATTCCCAGTCCGTGTTCAGAAAGAGTTCAAACACCTCTGCTCGTAAGGCATTGGAAACACGGAGATTGACCTTTGCAGAATAATTCGAGATTAACGCACCAAGGATAATATTCAGAACCGCAAACGCAACGACTGCCACGCCGAATGCGAGAATCCGTCTGCCTCCATATCCATCCGCCGAGCCGATCATAACAATGGAATTAAACAGTTCCTTAGATGCTAAGGCTGACAGCATACTCATAGCGGTTCCCAACAACCCCAAAACGATATATGCAAAGATCGCCTTTCTATAGGCACGCATATGACCGTAAATCCAGCCGGTTTCTCGCAAGACCTCCCGAAAAGTGCCTTTATCTGCATATTTTTTTATTTTTTGAAACGTACGGTCCCCCTCCTTTCTTACGGAAACAGCGACGGAATCCTTAGAAATGATTACTTTCGGCTTGTGCGACGAGACAGATCCTTTTTCAGTTCTTCGTTAAGTCTCAGTGCTTCCATCTCTTGGTTCTTGGCTGCCTGTTCCTCTTGAGATTGCTCTACGACCGTAGTGGCAATAGGTGTATCTTCCTTTTCTTCCTTACGGGAATAGCCATAGCCATAGCCATAACCGTAACCATAGCGGCGGTAGCTGTCGGAGTATTTATAGCCGTAGCTATACCCATAGGTTCCGGAGTACTTGGATCCGTAACCATAGCGAGTCGTTCCTGCCTGTGTATGGTTCAGAACACAACCCAAAATAGGAATCTCAACAGAATTCAGTGATTGCAGGGCATTGAAGATCTGAGTAGTACTTGCAAGGTCTTGGCGAACAACATACAAAGCCGCATCTGCATACTTTGCAATGGTAGCCGCATCGGACAAGATCCCGGCAGGAGGCGTATCTACGATAATGTAATCCACATGCTCCCGTAGAGAATCAAATAATTTCTTTAGGCGGGGTGTATCCAGCAGAGGCTGGGGCTGATCCGTGGTCTTATCACCGGACAGCAGATACAACCCGGAATGCGGAACATTGAGAAGATTTACACTCGTGGCATTACCATCAAGGAATTCTACCAGCCCCTCAGAAGCCTGCTCTATGCCGAGTGCCGCCTTAAGAGATTGTTTACGAAGGTCTCCGTCTACCAGAACCACTCGGCTTCCCTCTGCCGCAAAACTCAGGGCAAGATTGGTAGCGACAGTCGTCTTACCTTCGTCAGGGATGGTACTGGAGATCAGCAGAATGTGCGCATGACGGTGGTCCATTGCTTTTTGAACCTTTACGCGGAGGTTACGGATAGACTCGCTGAAAATGGACCCCACGCGGCTATTGGTGATGGTAATGGACATATTGTTGGAATGGGAACGCTTTTTCAATTTAATGCCGGGGACATAGGCCATACACTTCAGATTCACCAGTTTCCGAAGATCATCTGCGGAGTGAACCGTCTTACGAGACAATGCAACCAAGAAAATCAGAAGCAAGCCTGCAAGGATCACAGGAAACATGGAACGAATGCCCACTTCTACCGCATTATTCGTGTTCATGGGGGTATAGTTAGGGCCCAAAGGCATATTGATAACATCAATTCGAGTGTCACCCAAAATCGTGCTGGCAGCCTGAGGGTAGATTTTAATGGTTGCTTTCAGCAGATCGAATGCATGCTGCGCATTGCTACTGGTAACTGTCAGGGTGAAAAGTGCCGCCTCCGCTGTAGAGGTTGCATTAATGGTACCGGGAATGTAGGACATATTCAGTTCCTGCATCAAAAGACGCTGGGTATTTTCACTGCGGATAACATAAGGGAAGGTTGCAGAAAGGGTTTGCGCCGCAGTGGTATTGATGAAGGAGGAATAGCTGAGGATGTCTGTAGTAGCATAGTAACTCGCCTGTACGGAAAAGACCGCTTGGGAAGAATAGCGAGGACTGTAACTCTGATCGGCTCTCCGATAGGACAGGAAGCCAAAAGCAACTGCCGCCGCCAGAACGATCCAAATCAGTCGTTTGCAAGCTGTGAAGAAATTATGCATCACAACTCTGGGATTAAACTCCGAAAACAGATTTTGTCTGGGATCATCCATTCCGCTTTCCCTCCTTTCCGGAACGCTGAGACCGATCGGTTGTGACCTGCTTGCCACTGTTCTTGCCGTATCCGTATCCATAGCCGTAGCCGTAGCCGTATTCGTAGCCGCCGGTCTTGAAGCTAAAGGCCTTAAAGGATCGGACATTATTAAATACGAATCCCAAGAACTCGCAGTTGGTATCCATCAGATTATCAATCGCATCATTGATGATCATAGAAGGCGCCATATCCTGACGAATAACCAGAATGGAAGCATCGGAAACATCTGCCAGAACTTCCGCATCGGCAAAGAATCCGATGGGAGGCGTATCAATGATAATGTAGCTGAACTCCTCCCGCAGAGCTTGAATCAGAGGCATAAGGGTGTCCTTGGAAATCGACTCTGCCTGTCTACGACGGATAGAAGAGGTATAGAGTGTATAAAGCTTGGTATTTTCATTATAGGAAATCGACTCTAACAGACTTTCTTTGGTAAAGCCATGGGTCACAAGGGAACCAAAGTCTTTTCCCTTTTCTACCTGTGTCTCAAAAATCAGATGCTGTGCCGGTTTCCGGGTATCTGCGTCAAGAAGCAAAACTTTGCGGTGCTTCTGTGCGAGAGACAAGGCAAGGTTTGCAGCAACGGTGGACTTTCCCTCATTTTCGCTGCAGCTGGCTACGACAAAAACGCTCTGCTGTTTGGTTTCCTTGGCACGTTCCATCTGGACGCGAATCTGGTGTATGGTCTCCGTATAATAGAAGCTACAAGTAGGATCGCTGATCAAGATGGCCTTCTTTACGTGTTTCAGTTTTTCTTTCAGGCTCAGGCGGTTATTTTCGTGGTAGATCGTTGCCAGCAACTTTCCGTCAACCTGATGCTTTGCACCTGTAACGGTCTGCACCGTATCATTCCGAATAGCAAGGAACAGAAGCAGTGCGATCATAGCTACCGCACCTACAGGTCCGGAGATCTTCAGCATGGAATTACGAGATGCCAAATTGGCAGGCTCCGTGGGAATGGTGGGCCCGTTAATGCTGTCAATAACCGCCTGCGAAAATACGGTTGTAGAATACTCCGTGTGACAATCAATAATGGCAAGAGCGCTCTTATAAGCCAGTTCCGGGGTATCCGCAGTAATAGACATAATGAGAATATTGGTATTTTCCGGAACGTTGATGGCAACTGTTGCAGGGAAATAGGACAGACCCATGCTCCGAGCCGCGGCATTACGAACCAACTCACTCTCCAGCAGACCGCCGAACTGTCCGGCAACGGTATCGGTTGCCGCAATGTTTACAACAGCAGTACTGGCAGAACTACGGGATGTTACCGCAAAGGTAACCGTACTGGTGTAGATAGGCTTATCGGAGACAGTCTGCAACAGGTATACACCCATGATGCAAGTCAGTGCAAAAACAACTACCATCCAAAAATGGCGCAAAACGAATTTCGCCAAGCATAAGGGATCATAGTCCGAAATTTCAAATTTCTTATCTTCTTTCATACTCCCACCTCCTTATTGTACGACCACGGTCAGGGGGACGCTATAACTCAGGCTGTCATGATTGACATAGGTAAATTTAACGTCATAGCTACCCATACGACTGCTGTCTACAGATCCGGTGATCACAACATCCTTAATATTGCCGTTCCGTCCGTCTGCATTTTCCTTGACATTCACAATTAGATCTCGGAATTGTTCCAAGTTCACCTCACTGCCCATCTCTACATAGGTCAGGTATTCCGACAAGGTGATCACAGGGTGTCGCGAGGTATAATTGCGGATCTGTACCGTCATGGTAAGGGCCGCTGTATCACCGGTGGAGTTGGTGACTTGAAGGGTCATGGGATATTCACCTTCAACAGATGTAGAAATGTTTGCCGCCGAAACACGGATTCTGGACGTAATATCACCATCGATCACATCATAAGCAGAAATACGGTCATTTAGGCTTACCTGACTGTTCACGTTAAAGATCATAGGCTGGGTTAAAGTATACTTTGGCTGGCAATAATCCGTGTAATACACATTCCGAGTGAATGTGCAGAAATTGGAAGCAGAATCAAATACCGCATAATGTGCAACTGCGCTGTTGGATCCTGTAAGTCTGGAGACGCGACGGACGATGATGCGATCTGTAATATCGCCGTCTACATCGTCAGTTGCAAGGAGTCCCCGACACAGATCCTCATCTGTAGCACGAACGCTGATCTCCAGCTTTGCGCCATCACAAATAATATTGGGGGCAACATGGTCTACCATCATCTTGTCATAGCAATACATAACGGAGAAAGCCAATGCAATGATCAGAAACAACACGATAATAATGGTTTTAATACTTTTCATGGATATTCCTCATTTTCTAATTCTAATCTAAAGTAGTTCAAAATCGGGTGCGCCTGCTCTAAAACTCATAGGGACGGATCTCCTGATCGGTTACGATCTTAAAGGGATTTTCCTCTAACAAGTTGCTAATATATCCGGGGGAGCAGAATTTCCTTAGAAGAGGCATCGTAGACTGGAACCCGGGAGCACGTCCGCGCATATCGTGAGCATCGCTGGCTATGACGTGAGCCGTCTGCGTCGAAAGCAAATACTGTGCCGTATCACAGGCGGTTTGTCCCAATCTGCCAAGGATGCTCCCCTTGTTTAACTGGATGATGTAGCCCTTTTCATACCACTGAACAGCTAAACCCGGGGCATTCTGTACGGCGGAATACCGCTCCGGGTGGGCGATAACGGGTATATATCCGTAACTCTTCACCATAGACAAGAGCGCATTTAGTTCCTCAGGCGGTGTCTGAAAATTAAATTCTACCAGCAAATAGCGAGAATGGTTCAAGGTCACAACTCGTTCTTCTTCCAACAGCTGTTGTAAATTGGAACTATGTGCAAACACCTCCGCACCGGGTAACACCCGCAGGGGGATGTCATGTTGGATCAACAAGGCGCGAAACATGGAAAAAACATTTGTAAAAGTTCTGTCTCGATAGTTCGGGCGAGAGCCCTGCAGATTGCAGTGAGGAGTAGCCACAATGGTGTCTACGCCGTTGCGAAGAGAGAGTTCTGCCATTTGGCAAGCAACCCTTGCCGACTCAGCTCCATCATCCACCCACGGGATAATATGACAATGTAGATCGATCATAGATGTACCCCTTTCCGCGAAAATAGTGAAATGCCAAAACACAATATACACCTTATTATATACTACCATATACCGAGTAGAATTTCAAGAAGGAATCCCTTTAAGTTACGTAAAATATCCCTTGTACAGAAGAAAAATTTATGGTATAATAACCAATATCATGCATTGCGCCCGTTTTCTCCCTTTGATATACTCTGCCATGGGGAGCCACAGGCGGTTATAGGAGGATCGTTATGAAAGTTAAACTGGAATTTGTCCTGAGAGACATTGCCGGAGATCTCCTTTTGATCCCCGCCGGAAAGTCTGCATTGGATCTAAATGGTATGCTCACCCTAAACGAAGTAGGTGGGGAGATCTGGCGTCTTTTGCCGGAAGCAGAAGACGAAGAGGATCTGGTCGCCCGTCTTTTGGAAATCTATGACGTAGAAGAAGAAGAACTCCGCAAAGACGTTACCGATTTCCTAAACACCCTTCGTAAATTAGGAATTCTTTGATCCCTGCCTTATTTTTGCATTTTTCTGCATAATTCTCAAAAAATTTTTCCCAAAATGCTTAATTTGATGTAAATTGACAGTTGCCAACTGTTTAAAAATCGTATATAATATATGGGAAATGATATGCGTTTTGCGCATAGAAATTTAAACCTCTGTGTTTCACACACAGAAATCATTCCAATAATCGGAGGAAAACAATATGTCTATCAAAGTTGGTATCAATGGTTTTGGCCGTATCGGCCGTATGGTGTTCCGCGCCAGCGTGAACTTCCCCGAGATCGAGATCGTCGGCATCAATGACCTGTGCGAAGCTAAGTATCTGGCTTACATGCTGAAGTATGACACCATGCATGGTCAGTTCGCAGGCACCATCGAGTACACCGACCATTCCATTATTGTCAACGGCAAGGAAATCCCTGTCTATGCCGAGCGTAATCCCGCCGATCTGCCCTGGGGCAAGCTGGAGGCTGAATACGTTGTCGAGTCCACCGGTCTGTTCCTGACTCAGGAGAAGGCTCAGGCTCACATCGATGCAGGCGCAAAGAAGGTCGTTATGTCCGCTCCTTCCAAGGATGCTACCCCCATGTTCGTTGTTGGCGTTAACACCGACAAGTACACCAAGGATATGAACTTCGTTTCCAACGCTTCCTGCACCACCAACTGCTTGGCTCCCATCGCTAAGGTTCTGCATGACAAGTTCGGCATCTCCGACGGCCTCATGCCCACCGTTCATTCCCAGCCCGCTTCCCAGAAGCC
>JAZSAO010000264.1:0-3578 GCA_045601945.1 Faecousia sp.
AAAGAGGCCGGAAAGAACCCTGTTGCCATAGACCCCATTATTATAGAACTTCTTACAGATTGCAAAGAACTTTACGCCGCCACGGACGGAAAGGTCAACGTAGCCATGGGTGCAGTTCTGTCCCTGTGGCACGAGACCCGAAGCGAGGGTCGAGACGATCCTTCTTCTGCTGTTCTCCCAGATCAAGCTGCTTTGACAGAAGGTAGTCTCCATTGCGATATAGATTCCCTTGTGATAGACAAAGAGGCAGGGACGGTGTACTTTGCAGATCCTCTCTTACAGCTGGATGTGGGAGCCATTGCCAAGGGCTGGGCTGTTCAGCGTGTGGCAGAGGATACTGAGTCCGGCTATCTCATCAGTGTCGGAGGCAATGTCTGCGCGACAGGCCCCAAGGATGACAAAGGCACGCCATGGGTCATCGGCATTCAAGATCCCGATGGGGGAGAGTCTTATCTCCACACCATCTACTTGGAAAAGGGCTGTGTGGTTACCAGTGGGGACTATCAGCGGGCCTATGCGGTGGATGGAAAGCTGTACCATCATATTATTGACCCCGATACCCTCTATCCTTCGGACAAATGGCGGTCTGTTTCCGTGGTATGCGAAGACTCCGGGATAGCAGATGCTCTGTCTACCGCCCTGTTTCTCCTTCCTATGGAAGAAGGGCAAAAACTCTTGGATACCTATCATGCAGAAGCCCTATGGGTCAATGCCCAAGGGGAACGATACTACAGCCCCGGTTTCCGGGAACTTATAAGAACTTAAAACAGGGGCAGTTCTCGGAACTACATTTCGGAATATTGCCGAGATATTTTGTTTCATGTTTTGCGTTGGAATCCGCAGGAATACTTTGTGTATTTCAAGGATTTCATAAGCAAAAGATGGGACAAAAGCGCCGGCAAGAGGCGGAATGGAGTGAGGAGAGGTGCCCAATATAAAACGAGGTGAAAGCATGAAACATTTGTTTTTTGGCGGCATCCACCCCAAATATAATAAAGAAATGTCCACGAAAATCACAGATTTCCGTACCATTACCCCCAAGCAGGTAGTCATTCCCTTGCAGCAGCACATCGGCGCTCCTTGCCAGCCTCTGGTAAAGGTGGGAGATACGGTTCTCCGGGGACAGAAGATCGGTGACGGAGAAGGTCTGTGCGTTCCTGTACATTCCTCTGTTTCCGGCAAGGTGGTTGCCATTGAAAGCCGCCCCCATCCTTCTTTGGGACAGGCTATGGCAGTTGTGATCGAAAACGACTTCCGCGATAAGGAACAACTCGGAGTGATTCCTACCAATCGGGAGGATATTCTCCATGCCATTCGGGAGTCCGGTATTGTTGGTATGGGCGGCGCCGCCTTCCCCGGCAATGTAAAGGCCTTGTCTGCCATGGGTAAGGTAGACACTCTCATTGCCAATGCTTGCGAGTGCGAACCCTACATTACTGCAGACGATTCCCTCCTTCGGACAGAACCTGACCACGTACTGGAGGGCATGATGATCCTAAAGGATATCTTGGAGCCTACCCGTGTGGTATTGGCGGTAGAGGACAACAAGGCTGTTGCCATTGAGAAACTCCGGAGCCTTTCCAAGGACTATCCCGAAATCGAAATTGCAGTTCTGCCCACCCGATACCCTCAGGGTGCGGAGAAACAGCTGATCCAGGCCCTCACCGGTCGCGAGGTTATGCCGGGACAGCTTCCTGTCAGCGTGGGCTGTGCAGTTTTTAATGTATCTACCTTTGCGGCGATTTATCGCGCAGTTCGATTGGGCAAGCCTCTGACCCAGAGAATCGTCACCATTTCCGGCGAGGCAATTTCCGAACCCCAGAACTTTATTGTTCGCATCGGTACTTCTTTCCATGATCTCATCGAGGCGGCAGGTGGTCTCCATGACCGCACAGAGCGTGTGATCAGCGGTGGCCCCATGATGGGGATCGCCCAGAAAGATCCGGCGGTTCCTGTTGTTAAGGCAACCAACTCCATCCTGTGTCTTTTGAAGGATGAGAACGGAGCGGCAGAAAATCCCGTGTGTCTCCGCTGTGGTAAGTGCGTGGGAGTCTGTCCCATGCGGCTCCAACCCCTGTATTTGTACCGTTTCACCAATGCGAAAAGCGTGAAGGAACTGGAACGGCTGAATGTTTTGGATTGCATTGAGTGTGGCTGTTGTTCCTTCACTTGCCCCGGTAAACTTCCCCTCACAGAGAAATTCCGTCTGGGTAAAAAATTAGTAAGGGAGGCCAATAAGAAATGAAGTTAACGGTTGCTTCCTCTCCCCATATTCGTGGGAACTTCCGCACCAGCAGACTCATGCTGGATGTGGTCATTGCCCTCCTGCCTGCGCTGGCAGTGGGAGCATGGGTTCTGGGAATCCGTGCACTGCTGGTAGCGCTGGTATCTGTAGCCGCCGCTCTGGTTACGGAATATGTTTATAGTCTGGTCACTCGCACCCGTAATACAGTGATCGATTGCTCCTGTTTGGTAACGGGTCTGCTCCTTGCAATGACCCTTCCTGCTACGGTTCCCTATTGGCTGGCAGCAGCGGGTAGTGCCTTTGCCATTTTAGTGGTAAAGATCCTTTGCGGCGGCTTGGGACAGAATGTATTTAACCCTGCGCTCCTTGCAAGAGCCTTTATGCTCCTGATCTGTCCTGTACAAATGGTTCGCTTTGCGGCATTGGGGGTAGACGGTGTTACTGCTGCAACTCCCTTGCACCACATGGTTATGCCCGCCCTGCCGGAAGAAAGTATTTTAGATATGTTCTTGGGCAATTGCCCCGGTTCCATCGGTGAGATCTCTGCTCTGGCGCTGATTCTGGGCGGTGTATATCTGGTGGTTCGGAAGGTCATTTCTCCCCGAATTCCTCTGGCTTATTTGGGCACTGTGGCATTGGTTACTCTGGTATTCCATAAAACCGATGCGCCCCTGCAGTGGATGCTCTATAGCCTCCTGTCCGGCGGCGTGATGCTGGGTGCGATTTTTATGGCTACAGACTATGCTACCTCTCCCGCAACCCCTTGGGGTCAGATCCTCTACGGTATCGGTTGCGGTGCGCTGACTGTGATTTTCCGCTATTTCGGCTTGTTCCCGGAAGGCGTGACCTACGCTATCTTGCTTATGAATGCCCTTGTTTGGGTACTGGACCGCTATACTCCCATCCGTCGTTTCGGCGTAAAAAAAGGAGGGAACGGAAAATGAAAATGAAAAACCTTTTGCTCCCTCTTCTGGCGATCCTGCTGTCTGCTGCTCTTCTTTTTGGTCTGAACTATGGCCTGCAGAGCAAGCGAGAAATAGAAGAATCATGGAACTTCTACTGGCATGCTCAGACGATCCTTCCCGGCAGCAAAGAATTTACAGAAGAACCTTATGAAGGGGAAGACTCCAACATCCGCCGCGTTTTTAAGGCGGAAAACGGCTATGTGATCGAAACAGTCACCTACGGATATGCCGGAGACATCTCTATGCTCATCGGTGTCAGCAATGCAGGTAAGGTGACCGGCTTGGTAGTCACGGATCTGTCCGAGACCTGCGGCTTAGGAAAAGGCGCCCTCAGTGATCATCCTTTCTTAGCACAGTTCCTGAATACA
>JAZSAO010000265.1:0-2397 GCA_045601945.1 Faecousia sp.
AATAGGATGCATAAAGGCAATGACTTCTCCCACTTTCGGGTTTCGGAATCGAATCCCATTTATGGTTTCCGGATGCCGTTCTAATTTCATGTGCAAACTCTTGATCCCGGGCTTTTTGTGATTGGGCCAGGGACAAGACCAACGGTGGAAGGACCATGCTTTTGTGGGATCTAAGTGATAATGGGAAATCAGCTCCTTGGCTTCCCGTTGATTCCGTACACCTTTGGGAATACAACCGTCGGGGATCCACTGAAGAGAAGATCCGGTTCTGGGAATGATTTCCTTTCCGTTCAAAGTCAGATAGGGACGAAACCTTACTTCCAGGGGATTCTCTTGTTCCATCTCTTCACGGACTTCGCGGGAAAGTCTCGGATCAGTCTCACAGGCAGGCATCCACTTATCAAGGAACGCTTTTACAACTTCGGTTTGGATCTCAACGCAGAACTCTATGACCAAGCCCTCTTCACAGGAATAGATTGCGGGGATATGCCACATTTCCTCACCCCAAGAGAAGGAGTGATTCAGGGAAAGTTCTTCGCCGGGCTGATCTTCACGGCAACTGTCCCAATATCCGCCCTCATAGAATACCTGCCACGGGAGGGACTGATTCGGTGCGGCTGCATTCATTTCCGGGTCGTAATAGTCCTCTGTATAAGGAATGGAGGAATAGTCGAATTCTCCTTGCAGCTTCTTCACATAGGAGAATGGATTTTCCATGGGAGAGAGGTGGAAGGTACTTTGGAGCGTATCCAATACTTCCTGCTGTTCTGCTGTGATGGGACAGTCCATTAGGAATCCTTTGTACTCTTCTTCGTCCCAAGCGTAGCACTGCTCCAATACCGCCATGTCCCCACAAGACAGGAGCAATCGGAGAAGATCCTCAAATGTTCGTGCAATAGGATGGACACAATCTCCTAAGTTCATAGGACTGACAGCAAAAATCAGTTCCCCAAAGCCGGGTACGGTGCAGTAGTGAATTCCATCTACACCAGCATTTCCAATGATACAGGCATCTTTGGGAGTGCAGTAATACTGTACCGGTGTGCTATGTAATCCCAAGCCAATGGCAGAATAGTCAATTTGGAGTTTTCTGAATTTATCATATAGGGTCATATTTTACCTCATTCTACTTTTTCTGCCCGTTCCATCAACATGCCGGTCAGAGTGCGATCTATCTCTTTCAATTTTGCATAAAGATTCTTTGTATCTAGATTTGTGGAAAAATGGTTCAGAATGGCATAAATTTCGTCGGTAAAAAGAGCCAAATCTTCAGGGAAGGTGTGATGTGTTCCCACGATTGACAGCAAGACACCGTGCAGTCCTTGATAGGCAGGATCTTCCTCCAGCAATCGGGCAATACCGGAGGCGGTATGGAGTTCCATAAGAGCATCATCATACATAAATTCGTATCCGGTTTTTTGATACTCGCCCAAACTTTGTGCGGCAAGGGCTATATGAGATGCAAATTGTTTCTCTTGTGCTTTCCTCATGTTATGAATGGTAAATGCTTGGAAGGCTATAACGAAAGCAACCGCAAGTGCTGCAATCGTCAGGATCAGCTTGATTCGTTTCCTCATTGTATGACTCCTCTATAAAGACAAAATACGCCCATAACTTGTAGATAAGCTATGGGCGCTTAATAATGATATTTCAGATGGGTCAATGGCCCATAGCCCTGTTGGGGATAGATTCTATAGGGGATATTATACCACAAGTCCCATAGGTTTGCAATGGGAAATCCTTAGGCATCCACATCCATCATTGTGCCAATGAAGAAGGGGATGTTGTTTTCGCAATCTACCAGCATATACACGAAAGGTCTGTCTAAGTAGACTTTTTTGGGCTCTTCTACTTCGATTGCAGCTCCGTCTGCGGCTATGATAGCAGTTGCTGCACCTGCTTTTGTTCCTTTTTCGCCTACGGAGATAAATGTCTTATGAAGTACACGACTGATGTAGATGTTTCCGACATCAGAGAATCCCAGTCCCTCAAAATTTGCCGTGGACATATCAAAGGCGGAGGGCATCCCCATAGCCTTCAGGATCTCGGACATTTCTACATCATACTCCGTTTCAAACTTAGGAATCGAAGTATACACCGATGTGTGGGAGGGATTGGAGAGTAAGTTGTGGAGAGCCTCACCTTTGAGGGAATCAATATACTCCGACACGGATACTCCTTCTTTCGGCAGCATGGCTACGAATGCGTACTTTCCGCCTTTATAGGATTTCATAAATCCGGTAGCTTTTTCGTCCTCCAGGTAGAGGTGATCCTCCCCATACATGAAGTCAACCTCTTGGCGAGTGCCATCCTCTTTGGTGAAGATCCCTTCATTTACTTGATGGGGCTCATAGGTAGAAGACCATTGAGCATCAAAGGCAAGGGCATTTACAAGGC
>JAZSAO010000266.1:0-3852 GCA_045601945.1 Faecousia sp.
CGTAACCCCACTTCTCTGCCTACTACGAAATCGGTACAAAAACGGGAATCCCTACTGCCCTCTCCGCCGCAGTCGCGGCACCTCTCCCATTGGAGAGGCAAGGGCCTTTACCAACTTGGTGAACAGTTCAACAAACGAAAATTAGAAGATCGCAAGCAGTTTGATGCCGGAGAATGCAGTCTCTGCAAACAATAAAACCGCCTCCCGATTGGGAAGCGGTTTTATGCCTATGTGGTTGTATCAGTTCTCGGTGATCTCCAGAACCTCCATGGGGCATACCTTGACACAGATGCCGCAGGCGATGCACTTGGAAGCAGAAGCCATGCCGGGTTCGCAGACCATAACTCCAAAGGGGCAAGCGGCCTTGCACTTGCCGCAGCCGATACAGAGTTTCTTGTTGATCATGTAGACACCGGTCTTGGGATTCTGGGTGATAGCACCCTGTTCGCAAGCAGCTACGCACTTGCCGCACTGGATACAGGTCATGGGGCGAACCTTCCCGGCACGCTCTACGATCTGCACACAGGACTTATCCTCATGGAATTCCTTATAGAAGGCCTGAGAGCAAGCGCGAACGCACTCTAAGCAAGCCATACACTGAGAACCCTTTTTCACAGTAAGTTTTTTCATAATAATACCCCTTTATGTATCATTTCGATTTTACATCTCCCATTATAGCAGAAATCTCAAGAAAATCAATAGGTTGTATAAAATCTTTCTGCCTCTTCCATTTTTCCGAATAATATGATATAATTTTTAATATATACACGCGCCGTTGCAAAAGTCACACAATTATTTTCTGATTCCCCATATAATAAAGACAAACAAAGAAATAATAACTATATCAAACCATAGAAAGACCAACCCGATAAAACGATTCAATCGTTTTATTGGAAACAGTATAAGGAGGTACAAAAGATGTCTATCACAGTCATAACCCAAGAAAATTTTGCTTCCGAGGTTCTGGAAGCCAAAGAGACCGTTCTTCTGGATTTCTGGGCTCCATGGTGCGGCCCTTGCCGTATGCTGATGCCCCTCATCGAAGAAATTGCCGCAGAGCGCACCGACATTAAGGTAGGAAAAATCAATGTTGACGACAATCCCGAATTAGCCAACCAATTCGGTGTCATGAGTATCCCTACTTTGGTGGTCATGAAGGAAGGCAAGCCCGTCAACCAAGCTGTAGGCGGTCGTTCCAAAGCCGCTATTCTGGCTATGCTTTGATCCTATTTCACACATTAAAAGGGCTGCTCAAGAGAGCAGCCCTTTGCCACCCTATCGCCTCATTAGATGTGCATTGACAGCACTCCCATACTCCGTTATAATAATATCTGCTGAACAAGTCCCTTTTGTGGCTTGCCCCCGCAGCTATGCTGTGGGGGATCTGCAAAAACGACTAAATTGAGCCGTTTTTGCAGAATGCAGGCATTATTCACTGTGTTTTTTCCAACGAGTATCTTGATACTCGTTGGAAAGGTGCAAGGTTTTTGCGGTTCCATCGCAAAAACTCTTGCACTTGAACAACGCAAAACGGTCCTGAAAGCCTTGGCTTGCAAGGACAATTGCGTTGTTCAGTACACATTATAATAGGAACACATAACAAGAAGGAGAATCGCCATGTTTGATTTTACTACCATTATGGATCGCAGGGGCATGGACGCCATTGCGGTTGACAGTGTCGGAAAAGACAACGGTTTTGCCCCCGGAGGCCCCCAAGAGGGTTTTGATATTATCCCTATGTGGGTAGCCGACATGAATTTTCCCACTGCCCCCTCTATTGTAGAAGCTGTTTCTCAGCGGCTTGCCCACCCTGCCTACGGATATTTTGAACCTCGGCAGGAATACTATGACAGTATCATCCGTTGGCAGAAAGAGCGGAACGGTGCAGAAGGTTTGGCACCGGAGCACATTGGCTATGAAAACGGCGTCTTAGGCGGCCTTATTAGCGCCATGAACGTCATGTGCTCCCGTGGAGACAATGTTCTGGTTCACTCCCCAACATATATCGGTTCCACCCATTCCTTGGAAAACAACGGCTATCATATTATCCACAGTCCACTGATTCGAGACGATTGCGGCACTTGGCGCATGGATTTAGAGGATATGGAAAAGAAAATCCAAGACCACAACATCCATACCGCCATTTTCTGCTCCCCCCACAACCCCTGTGGCAGAGTCTGGGAGCCACAGGAAATCAAGGCCGCTATGGACCTTTTTGAACGCTATAGCATACAAGTGATCTCCGATGAGATCTGGTCCGATCTGACCTTGGGATCCTACAAGCACACCCCTACCCAGAGCGTTTCCCCCTATGCAAAGATGAACACCGTCGCCCTCTATGCACCCTCCAAAACCTTCAATCTGGCAGGTCTCATCGGCAGCTATCATATTATTTATAATCCCGTTATCCGTAGCAGAGTGCAAAAGGAAAGCAGTCTCTCTCACTACAACTCTATGAACGTTCTGTCCATGTATGCCCTCATAGGTGCCTATACCGCAACCGGCGAAGCATGGCTGGAAGAACTGCGACAGGTCCTCACCGACAATATTGACTATGCCTGTTCTTACATTAAGGAACATTTCCCCGGTGTAGAATGCGCTCGTCCCCAAGGAACCTATATGCTATTCTTGGACTGCACAAAATGGTGCAAAGAACATGGTATCGATATCGGTGAAGTTGAAAAGCGGGCATGGTCTGTAGGCGTAGCGGTTCAGGACGGACGGATGTTCCATGGACCTTGTCACCTGCGCATGAACCTTGCATTGCCTAAGAGCCGAGTAGAAGAAGCCTTCCAACGCCTCAGCACCTACGTATTTCGGTAAAGGAGCCTAAAATGCAATACTTTATCACATTTTTAGAAGGGATCATTACCTTCCTTTCCCCTTGTCTGCTTCCCATGCTTCCCATTTACATTTCCTACTTTGCAGGAGGTAAGCAGAGAAGCACAGGCAGAACCCTTCTGTCTGCTTTTGGATTTGTAACAGGCTTTACCCTGATGTTTGTTGCCATGGGCGCCTTGGCAGGTACTGTTGGAAGTTTTCTCCATCGTCACCAAACCGCTGTAAATATCGTTTCCGGTATGATCGTAATCTTTTTCGGTTTGCATTTTCTCGGCGTATTCCGTCTGAATCTCTTCCGGGGCGGAAATACGGTGCAAACCCGAGATATGGGGTTCTTCTCTGCCCTGCTCTTCGGTATCGTATTCTCTGTAGGCTGGACTCCCTGTGTAGGTGCCTTTCTGGGCTCTGCACTCATGCAGGCTTCTCAGCAGGGCAGTACCCTGACCGGCATGGGAATGCTGTTGTGCTATTCTATGGGTCTGGGGATCCCCTTCCTCCTCAGCGCTGTCCTGATCGATCGGCTGAAATCTGCCTTTGATTGGGTCAAGAAGCATTATTCCCTTATTAACATCATCAGTGGCTGTCTTCTGATTCTTGTAGGCATTTTTATGGCTACGGGACTCTTAGGCAGACTCCTGAATTTCTTAAGTTAAGAGAGATTGAATTATGAAAAATAAAACCCTTACTATTTGCTTATTTGCCCTGATCGGACTTTTGATCGTAGCCGTTCTTCTGTATAAGAATCTCAGCCAAGGATACATCCCGGAACAATTGGCAACCATAGAAACCACCTCCCGGGAACCCCTCCCCGATTCCACCGGAGCAACGGAATTTCTTCCTACAGAGCATAACGAACACACTTCCTCTCCGGACATGGTGGAAAGCACCACGGAAACTCCCCTTGCTCCCGATTTCACCGTCTATGATATAGACGGCAATCCCTACAAGCTGTCTGATTTCCGCGGCAAACCTGTGGTTTTGAATTTCTGGGCAAGCTGGTGCGGTCCCTGC
>JAZSAO010000267.1:0-9549 GCA_045601945.1 Faecousia sp.
CCAGTCGAACTTGCCACCGTCAATAATGGCACCGCCCAGTGCGGCGCTGTGACCGTCAATATACTTACTGGGAGAAAGGGTGACGATATCTGCACCCCATTCAAGGGGACGGCAGTTAATGGGAGTTGCAAAGGTGTTGTCCACGATCAGGGGAACACCGTGACGATGGGCGACTTTTGCAAACTTTTCGATATCCAGCACTCGGAGAGCAGGGTTTGCAATGGTCTCACTGAAAACGCACTTGGTGTTGGGGCGGAAAGCGGCTTCCAGTTCCACTTCGGTACAATCGGGATCTACGAAGGTACACTCGATGCCCATGCGTTTCATGGTAACGGAGAACAGGTTAAAGCTACCGCCGTAAATGGCGGATGAACTGATAAAGTGATCGCCGCAGCTTGTAATGTTAAACACAGAGAAGAAGGAAGCTGCCTGACCGGAGCCGGTGAGCATGGCGGCGGTGCCGCCTTCTAAAGCGGCCAATTTAGCCGCTACCATATCGCAGGTGGGATTCTGCAGACGAGTATAGAAATAGCCATTAGCTTCCAGATCGAACAGCTTAGCCATTTCTGCAGCGCTTTCGTATCGGAAGGTAGTGCTCTGAATAATGGGGATCTGTCTGGGTTCTCCGTTGCCGGGCGTATAGCCTGCCTGAATGCACAGGGTTTCGGGTTGAAGGTTCTTGCTCATAGGATTACCTCTTTCCTTTACATAATGAGTCTATAAGAGATTATAATAATATATAAAAGAAAAGTCAACGAAAAATCTATTGCTTTTTTATTTGGGTTGGTGTATTATGGTAGTAGGTATAAGTGGGAGGATTGCTTGTTTTTGAGGAGGGTCATAGTTATGCATAAGGATGTTTTTCGCTTCACCTATGCCCTGAATTATGTGTTTCAGGTTACCGTTTGTATGCTGACTCCCGCTGCCATGTGGATCGGCTTGGGGTGGCTCTGCTGTAACCGTTGGGGCATGGGAAACTGGGTTATGATCCTCACCATAATTCTGGGTGTGGTCAGCGGCGTTGTGAGTATGTTCCGATTTCTCATGACTTCAGCCCGTATCATCGATCCTACAGACCCCGATCCCGTAGAAAAGAAGGAGGATAACCGTGGAAAGCCGTAAAAAAACCATTGGGCAACAGCTTCCTGTATTTCTTTCCCAGATTCTCCTCTGCGGTGCCATGGTAGGCGTGTACGCTGTTATGAGCCGTTTGAACACGGCTGTATTACTGGGAGCATGTATCGGAACTGCAGTTTCGCTGTTGAACCATTTGGCTCTGATTTTGTCGATCCTTCGTGTAGAGGATAGTGCCGATCCTGCAAAGGGACAACTAAAGGCGCAGGGGAATATGATGCTTCGGTTCTTGCTTATGATCGGCATTTTAGTCCTTGCGTTAAAGCTGTGGGAAACAGATCCCATTGCGACTTTGCTACCACTGATTTTGATGCGGATCGCGCTGTTTATTGGAGGTCTGCTGATCAAGAACCACCCTGTAGACTATACTCCGGTGAAATTTGACGAGCCGGAAGATCTCGACTGTGACTCC
Organism: Faecousia sp.; assembly: GCA_045601945.1. GTDB lineage: Bacteria > Bacillota > Clostridia > Oscillospirales > Oscillospiraceae > JAZOXB01. Next base: position 1,547 of record JAZSAO010000267.1, read on the forward strand.
GATTCTAACAAAGGAGGGACTCTATGAATATCAATACATCAGGCCCTAAGATCCTATGGGAATTTTCCCTCTTTGGGCTGAACATTACCATTACGGAAACCGTGGTTTCCGGCGCTTTGGTTTTCCTGATCTTGGCGATTGCCAGCTATTATTTAGGTCGCAACCTAAAAAAGCGTCCCGGCGGCCGACAGGTTCTGGTAGAAAAGGCTGTGGGAATGCTTTACAACATGGTAGAAGATACCATGGGAAAGCATAATGCTCGGTTTGCTCCCTATATCGGCACCTTGTTCTGTTCTTCGTTACTGGGCTCCCTGATCGGCATGACGGGCTTCTTCCGTTCTACGACTGCGGATCTCAGCACCACCTTGACATGGGCGCTTGTAACGTCGGTACTGGTATGGTACCACAACATTAAGAACAATGGCTTTCTTGGCTGGCTCAAGGGCTTTACAGAGCCCATTGTGGTTATGTCTCCCATGAATGTGGTCAGTGAGATTGCACAGCCCATTGCTCTGGCTTTCCGTCACTTCGGTAATGTTGCCGGTGGTGGTGTTCTGATGAGCATGGTATATAGCGCATTGGCAGGACTCAGTTCTTTGGTGCTGAGATGGATCCCGAACGCTTTCTTAAACTCTATTCCTATTTTTCAGGTGGGTATTCCTGCGGTGCTTTCCCTGTATTTTGACCTTTTCTCCGGCTTCATTCAGGCGCTGGTTTTCTGTATGTTGACTATGGTATATGTGGGCGAGGCTTGCCCGCCCCCGGTAGAGAAGGAAACGAAAGACGAAACGACTCCCGCAATCACACAAGAAACAAAATAATTTTAGGAGGATATTTTTATGGAAATCGCAAGAGGTTTAGTTGCATTGGCAGCAGGTCTGTGTATGGGTATCGGCGCAATCGGCCCCGCTATGGGTGAAGGTAATGCCGTCGGCAAGGCTCTGGAAGGCATGGCCCGTCAGCCTGAGGCTGCAGGTACGCTCCGTACCAACATGATCCTTGGCTGTGCAATTACGGAGACCACCGGTATTTACTCTCTGGTTATTGCACTGCTTCTGCTCTTCGCATTCTGATTCGGGTGTTTTATAAAATTGACCTGATTAGAAAGGAGAGATGGGCTTGGTTTTCTTAACCGCAGCCGAAACAAAGGCCTTTATCAGTATTGATGTATGGACTTGTATCTTCATGCTTGCGAACTTGATCGTTCTGTATCTTCTCATGAAGAAATACCTGTTCGGGCCTGTGAAGAAAATGATCGACGATCGCCAGAAGGAGATCGATGGTCTCTATGCCGATGCCAATCAGTCTAAAGCCGATGCCGCAGAACTGAAGGATCAATACGAGACCCGTCTGGCAGAGGCCAACGAGGAGAAGGAAGAAATTCTTCGCAATGCCTACCGCAAAGCCCAGCTTCGGGAGGAAGAAATTCTCCGTGAGGCTCAGGATAAGGCTGCTCAGACCATGAAGAGAGCCGATGAGCAGATCGAACTGGAAAAGAAACGGGCCTTGAACGAGATCAAGGACGATGTATCCACTATGGCTGTGGATATTGCATCTGCTGTTCTGGCTCGTGATATTCAGGGCAAGGAGCATAGTGCGTTGATCGACTCTTTTATCGAGAACTTAGGTGAGAGCCATGATTGATGCAGTAAGCTATGGTAAGGCTCTGTACGAGTTAGCCGGAGAATCCGGCAAAGAGGAAGTCCTGCGGCAACAGCTGTCTGTGATCTGTGAGGCTCTGGAAGCACAGCCTTCCTATATAAACCTGATGGACACTCCTGCATTGGGCAGTGGAGAAAAGTGCCGCCTGATTCTGGAGGCCTTTGGAGATGCAGAGGAACTTCTCCGGAATTTCCTGTGTATTTTATGTGAAAAACGGGCATTTTACACCCTTCCTGCTTGCAAGAAGGCTTTTGACAATGCCTATGACGAGGCACACGCTATCGTTCGCGCTACGGCTCTGACCGCGATACCCATGGAGGAGCGGCAGAAAGAAGCTTTGATCGCAAAGCTATCTGCCATGACCGGAAAAACCGTGGAACTGGAGAATCGGGTGGAACCGGAACTCATTGGAGGTATCCGCCTCCGCTACGGCGGTGTCCAGCTGGATGATACGATCCGTTCCCGTTTAGAAACCCTCCGCAAGTCTCTTGCTGAGGCAATCGTCTAATTGTATTTATAAGAAAAGTTGGTGAAACCGTGAATCTGAAAATTGACGACATCAGCAGAATCATAAAAGATCAGATCAAGACCTACGCCGCAAAGACGGAGCAGGACGAGATCGGATACGTTATCCAAGTCGGTGACGGCATTGCCAAGGTACATGGCTTGGATAAATGTAAGGCAAATGAGCTTCTCAGCTTTGAGAACGGCTCTTATGGTATGGCTCTGAACTTAGAGGAAACCTTTGTCAGCGTAGTTATGCTGGGTACCGATGTAGGTATCAGCGAAGGCTCCTTGGTAAAGCGTACGGGACGAGTCGTTTCGGTTCCCGTTGGTGAGGCCATGATCGGCCGTGTTGTAGATGCGCTGGGACAGCCCATTGACGGCAAGGGACCTATTGCCTCTAAGGAACTGCGTCCCATTGAGCGAAACGCTCCCGGTATCATTGAGAGAAAGTCTGTTTCCGTTCCTCTACAGACGGGTATCAAGGCAATCGATTCCATGATCCCTATTGGCAGAGGCCAGCGTGAACTTATCATCGGCGACCGCCAGACCGGTAAGACCGTTATTGCTACCGATACCATTATCAACCAAAAGGGTAAGGGTGTTATTTGTATTTACGTTGCTATCGGGCAGAAGCGTTCTACCGTAGCACAGCTGGTAGATACTCTGACCAAGAACGGGGCGATGGATTATACAATCGTGGTTTCCGCTACAGCTTCGGAACTGGCTCCCTTGCAGTATATTGCACCTTACTCCGGTTGTACCATGGGCGAATACTTCATGGATCAGGGAAAGGACGCTCTCATTATCTATGATGATCTGTCCAAGCACGCAGTTGCATATCGTGCGCTGTCCCTGCTGATCCGCCGTCCTCCCGGACGTGAAGCCTATCCCGGTGATGTTTTCTATCTCCATTCCCGTCTCTTGGAACGTGCTGCCCGTGTAGCCCCGGAATACGGTGGCGGCTCTTTGACAGCGCTTCCGATTATTGAGACACAGGCAGGTGACGTTTCTGCCTACATTCCCACCAATGTTATCTCCATCACGGATGGTCAGATCTATCTGGAATCGGAACTGTTCCACTCCGGCGTCCGTCCTGCCATTAACCCCGGTATCTCTGTTTCCCGTGTTGGCGGCAGCGCACAGATCAAGGCTATGAAGAAGGTCTCCGGCTCCCTGAAACTGATGTACTCCCAGTACCGTGAACTCCAATCCTTTGCCCAGTTTGGCTCCGATCTGGATGCCGATACTAAGGCACGTTTGGAGCAGGGGGCTCGAATTGTGGAGATCCTGAAGCAGGATCGTAACAGCCCTATTGATGTAGAATTGCAGGTTTGTATCATTTATGCAGTTGTTAACGACCTTTTAGGAGATATCCCTGTAAATCGAATCCGCGCCTTTGAGGAATCCTTCATAGAATACCTTAAGGTGCAGGCGGCCGGCATTTTGGAAAGCATTCGGGATACCCGTGTGCTGACCCCGGAAAACGAAGAAGCGTTGCGACAGGCTGTAGAGGCCTGCAAGGCACGCTTCCTCGGGTAAGGAGTTCTTATGTCCGGCGCGTCCATGAAGCAGATCAAGACTCGGATCAAGAGTGTGGAATCCACCCGACAGATCACCAAGGCCATGGAACTGGTTGCAACCAGTAAACTCCGCAGAGCCAAGGAACGGGCTGAAGCATCTCGTCCCTACCGTCAGGTAATGGAGAGAGCCATTGCCGGGCTCCATTCCGTGGCAACGGAAACGCCTTCTGTGTATGTTACAGAGCGAGAGGTTAAGAAAACCTGCTATATCGTCATCGCCGGCGATCGCGGTCTGGCAGGTGGCTACAATGCCAATCTGTTCCGTATGATCCGTACCATGATGGCACAGGAGGACTGTGTTCTTCCTGTTGGAAAAAAGGCTCTGGAATACTACCAGCGTAGCGGCTGTCACATCCTCAGTGACTTTTTCTCAGTGACGGCTACTATCGGAGCAGGAGATTGTGCACAAATCGCAGATCTCTTGTGCGAGGGCTATTCCACGGGTGATTTTGACCGCGTTGTTGTGGCCTTTACCTATTTCCGCTCCATGCTTTCGCAAGAACCCATGACCCAACAGCTTCTCCCTGTCGCGGTAGGGACGGAGCGGGAAGAATACGGTGATTTTCTCTTGGACGGAGATCCTATCGAACTGATCGACGGGATCATTCCCCAGTATTTATCCGGTCTGCTGTACACCTGTGTCTGTGAGGCAACAGCCTCGGAGCACGGCTCTCGTCGTACGGCTATGAATTCTGCAAATAAGAATGCAACTGAAATCATTGATACCCTTGTTTTAAAATATAACCGTGCCAGACAGGCTGTGATCACTCAGGAAATTACAGAGATCGTCTCCGGTGCGGAAGCTTTATAAGGGAGAACAAGTATATGCAAAAAAAGAATATCGGCAAAGTGATTCAGGTTATCGGCCCTGTTCTGGACATTCGATTCCCTAACGGACAGATCCCCAACCTGCTCAATGCCATTGAAATTGAACGGGAAGACGGCAAACTGGTCTGCGAGGTTGCCCAGCAGTTGGGTGATGATGTTGTTCGCTGTATTGCCATGAACTCTACGGATGGTATGGTTCGCGGCGTGGATGCTGTGGATACCGGTGCTGCCATTAAGGTTCCCGTTGGTAAGGAAACTCTGGGTAGAGTTTTCAATCTCTTAGGTCGCGCCATTGATAACAAGCCCCAGCCTGTGACCTGTGAAAAGTGGAGCATCCATCGGGATCCTCCCTCTTACGACGAACAGGAAAGCACCACAGAAATGCTGGAAACCGGCATTAAGGTCGTTGACCTGATCGCTCCTTATGCAAAGGGCGGTAAGATCGGCCTCTTCGGTGGCGCAGGTGTTGGCAAGACCGTTCTGATCATGGAACTGATCAACAATGTTGCCAAACAGCATGGCGGTATCTCCGTCTTTGCAGGTGTCGGCGAACGTACCCGCGAGGGAAATGACCTGTATAACGAAATGCAGGAATCCGGTGTTATTAACAAGACCGCCTTAGTTTACGGTCAGATGAATGAGCCGCCCGGAGCAAGAATGCGTGTTGCGTTGTCCGGTCTGACCATGGCAGAATATTTCCGCGACCGTGAAGGACAGGACGTTCTTCTGTTTATCGACAACATTTTCCGTTTCACCCAGGCAGGCTCTGAGGTTTCCGCTCTCTTGGGTAGAATGCCCTCCGCGGTTGGCTATCAGCCCACTCTGGCAACGGAAATGGGCGCCCTGCAGGAACGTATTACCTCCACCAAGAAGGGCTCCATCACCTCTGTACAGGCAGTTTACGTCCCTGCCGACGACCTGACAGACCCGGCTCCCGCAACCACCTTTGCTCACTTGGATGCGACGACCGTTCTGGATCGTGGCATTGCCTCTCTGGGTATTTATCCTGCGGTGGATCCTCTGGAATCCACTTCTCGTATTCTGAGTCCCGATGTAGTTGGCATTGAGCATTATGAGGTAGCTCGTGAGACCCAGCGGATCCTCCAGAGATATAAGGAACTGCAGGACATCATTGCCATTATGGGTATGGATGAACTGTCCGAAGAAGATAAACTCACTGTCAGCCGTGCCAGAAAGATCCAGCGCTTCCTGTCTCAGCCTTTTACCGTTGCAGAGCAGTTTACCGGCTATATCGGCAAGTATGTTCCCGTTAAGGAAACTGTTCGTGGATTCAAGGAAATTTTGGAAGGCAAGCATGATGATCTGCCGGAATCCGCATTCCTCTATGTAGGCACTATAGAAGAAGCCGTGGCAAAAGCAGGAAAGGGTGCAGGTAAATGAATAGCTTCCGATTGCAGATCGTAACCCCCGAAGGGCTGAAGCTGGATTCGGAGGCAGAAGCGCTCCTCTTACGAACCACGGATGGCTATGTAAGTATTCGTGCGAAGCATACGGATTATATCGCCACGTTGGATATCGGAATGGTAACGGTTACTGTAGATGGACAGGAACGGAAGGCCGCCTGTGGTGGTGGATTCCTTACGGTCTCTCACGGAGAGGCTCGACTGGTTGCTACCAGCTTCGAGTATGCGGAGGATATTGACGTTGCCCGCGCCAGAGCGGCAAAGGAACGGGCAGAGGCCCAGATTGCTGCCGCCAAGGATGCAAGCGTGATCGAACTTGCCAAAGTCAAACTGGCTCGCGCTCTGAACCGTCTGAAAATTGCGGAGTGATCCGAAATAATAAAAACAAGGGGCTGTTCATTTGAACAGCCCCTTGTTTTACGTTCAAGGACGATAATAACCGCATTCTACCAAAGAGCAATAGCCGGATTCTGTAAAAATCAAATGGTCTAAAAGTCGGATGTCCAGCGGTTGCAGAAGTTCTCGGAGTGCAAATGTGGACTGAATATCTTCTTTAGAAGGGGTTCTTGCACCTGAGGGATGATTATGGGCAATGACAACGTAGGATGCCTTTTTGACAAGGGCTTCTTTTACCAACATCCGCAGAGGGAGAAATGTGGCTTCCGCGGTCCCGATTGCAAGCTGCGTACAACTCAGAACGCTTTTAGAATCGTCCAGTGTTAATAAAAAGGCAGCCTCTTCCTGCACCCCTGCAAACAGAGGTGCGAGATAATCTGCAATGGATGCATGATCTAACATACGAACCTCTGTGCGAGAACGGATAAATAAATATCTGCGGTGGAACTCGGATACCAGATGGAGCAGGGTAATACTCCGGTTTGATAAAAAGGAGTCTAATTTCAGATCTGCCGGTACAGCATCTAATAGATTGGCTAAGTTGCCGAAACGGATAAGAATTTGCTGTGCCTTTTCAGAGGGCTGCTCTTCGCAATACTCCAAGAGGTAACTTAACAGATGTTCATCCGTCAGCTTGTCGGGCGGATCTTTTGCAAAGGGGACTCCACAATGGAGATTAGCCATTAGGATCACCGCCTAAGCATTTTTTAAGATAATGACCCGTATGGGAGGTCGGACAGGCGGCAATCTCTTCCGGAGTGCCCTGTGCAACGATGCGTCCTCCCCCGTCACCGCCTTCAGGCCCCAGATCAATGATCCGGTCAGCGGTTTTGATCACGTCCAAATTGTGCTCAATAACCAGTACAGTGTTTCCGGCATCGACCAACCGTTGTAATACATCCAACAGCTTTTGCACATCGTACATATGGAGACCTGTGGTGGGTTCGTCCAGAATGTACAGGGTTCGGCCTGTGCCATGGCGAGATAATTCTGTTGCTAATTTGACTCTCTGCGCTTCGCCGCCGGACAGAGTAGTGGAACTTTGTCCCAGCTTAATATAGCCCAAACCTACCAGAGACAGGGTACGGACTTTTTCCCTGAGACGGGGCTGATTTTCAAAGAAATCTACAGCCTCGTCTACAGTCATTTCCAATACATCGGAAATGGATTTGCCACGATATTGAACTTCTAAGGTTTCGCGATTGTATCGCTTGCCACCGCAGACCTCACAGGGGACATAAACGTCCGGAAGGAAATGCATTTCGATTTTAACTAAGCCATCACCGGAACAGGCTTCGCAACGGCCTCCCTTGACATTGAAGGAGAAACGACCGGGGGCATAGCCCCGTTCCTTTGCGGCGGTAGTGGCGGCAAAGAGATCTCGGATATCGTTAAACAGCCCCGTATAGGTGGCGGGATTGGAGCGGGGGGTGCGGCCGATAGGACTCTGGTCGATGACAATAACCTTGTCTAATGCTTCCGATCCCTCACAACGGTCGTGTTTTCCCGGACGGATCCGAGCGTGATTCAGGGAACCTAAGAGTTTCTTTGCGACGATCTCATTGACGAAAGAGGATTTACCCGATCCGGAAACACCTGTTACGCA
>JAZSAO010000268.1:0-4416 GCA_045601945.1 Faecousia sp.
CCTACGATGTGGTACGATGATTTTTACGAATGGAGAAATTGCTATCTGCGACGATACTGCCACGGGCGAAGACACGGCTTCGCCCCTACAGGTGCAAACCATAAACAGGCCGATAAACTGTGATTTTGTTTTTACACCTCGAAGCGGTTATAGGTTTCGTAGCAATCCAAGCACAGCTTTTGATCACCGGATAGGCGGATCCAGTTGGCACCGGTGTTTTCCCCACAGCAATCACAGATATAGGAATGGAACAATCTGGCCTTTTCCGGCAGGGTCAGGGTGCAGGGCTTCACTTCAAAGATCTCCTTGGGGGCACAGCCTTGGAGATAGGCAAAGGACTCTTCCTTCGTCATATTCTTGGGAGTGGGCTTTAGAACGATCCGTACAGATTTGCCACTGTTCCGATCAAAGAAGGAGAAGGCTTGCTTCCCCCGCATATGGAACAGGAGATTTCCTTTTCCCAAACTACATCCCAAAATGACCTGAATGGCATCTACGCCGCAGGCATCATTCTCTGCGATGCAGACCACATCTTCGTCATCGGAAAAGGTCAGACCTAAGAGCTCGATGGCATAGAGCGCGGCTTTGTAGCCGATGGTGAGACCACCGCAGCTATGACCGTGAAATGCCACACATTTTTCCCATAAAACTTTCGTTTCATCCATATCAAAAACCTCCTGTTATAACAATTGTCCTAAATTGGTTTGCACATGATCGCCGGGACGGATCCGCTCCAAGGTTCCGTTTTTCAGCAGGTAGATGCTGTCGGAGATCTTGAGGGCGCTGTCCAGATCATGGGTAATGATCAACATACTGAAGCCACGGCTGTTCTGCATTCCCTTCAGAAGTCGCAGAATATTGGCACAGCCGGAAGGATCCAGCATAGCTGTCGGCTCGTCTGCGATCAGCAGTTTCGGCTGCATGGTCAGGGCACGGGCAATGGCAACCCGTTGTTTCTGTCCACCGGACAGGGTGCGGATCTTCTTCTGCAAGAAATCCCCTGTGGGAAGGCCCACATCCCGAAGGGCGCGGCGAACCCCTTCTGCCACATCCTTTTGGTTGCCGCTGAGGGTCAGTGGTTCGGAGGCTGCTTCCTCCACGGTCATACGGGGATTCATGGCACTGTCGTTGTCTTGGAATACCATTTGGATGCCGCCCTTGATTTTATGCAGGGTGGTGAAATCTGCCCTTTGTCCTTCAAATTCCACAGAGCCTTGGTGGGATCCCATAGAGAAGCCTCCCAGAATATTGGCAAGAGTGGTCTTTCCTGCACCGGAGCGGCCTACAAGGGAGACCACCTCACCGCTGTATACGGGAATATGACAGTTTTCCAGAACGGTTTGAGAGCCGAAGGCTTTGCCGATGCCTTTGCCCTCTAAAATTTTCACGATGCCCCCACGGTGGCAGGCGATTTTTCGTCCATCGGACTGGGTTTTCAGTACAGGGGCCCATTGACCGCATTGCTCCACAGCTTGGGTGCAACGACCGTAGAAGGGACAGCAGTGGACTTGGTTTGGCTCTCCCATGGGGATGCCCCAAATGTCTTTCACAGGGTTCAGACGAATGGAAGCTTGGATCAAACCTCTGGTATAGGGGTGGCGAGGTTGCTCCAAGACGGCTTGTGTTTCTCCTTCTTCCAATAAGTGTCCTTCGTACAGTACCATAAGCCGATGGCTGATCTTTGCCGCAAGATCCATATCATGGGTGATCACCAAAAAGGCGGTGCCGTGATCCCGATTGAGCCGCCCGACCAGGGCGGTGATCTCCGCGGCGGCATGGACATCCAATGCATTGGTAGGCTCGTCCAGAACCACCAAGGCTGGGCGCAGGGCTACGGCACAGCCCAGAAGGAACCGCTGTGCCATGCCTCCCGACAACTCTCGTGGGTAACGACGCAGATCTTCTTTGGACAGGCCGACCTCCTCCATCAAGGAAACCATGTAGGCATCCTGCTCTTTTCGAGGGATCTGCAGATCCAAGACTTCCTGAAGCTGTTTGTAGAGGGTCAGAGAAGGGTTCAAATAAGGGGCTGAATTTTGGAAGGTCATAGAAAACTCCTGCATCCGCAGGGCTTTCCGCTTCTTTTCCGACATGGCAAGGAGATCTTGCCCTTTGAACAGGACTTGCCCGAAGGCTTCGGCTTCTTGGGGCAGAAGGCAGGTCAGACCCTTTGCCAAGGTGGTCTTACCGCTGCCGGATTCTCCGATGACTGCAAGGATCTCCCCTTCCTCCATGGTGAAAGACAGGGGATGGAGATGAAAGCCGGGGTATTCTGCGGAAAATTCATGTACGTTCAACAATTCCAAAGGGTCACACCTCCTTAAGCCATGCGCTTTCCAGCGCTTTGGCAATTGATCGTAAACTGAGGGTAGAGGCAATGAGAGAAAGCACCGGAGGCAGGAGCCACCATTTCCAGAAATCCGTGAAGAAGATCCCCGGAAAGGCGCGGGCGCGGCTGATCATAAGACCCCATGATTTTGCTAAGGGATCCGACAGCCCTAAGAAAGACAGAGAAGCCTCCTGCACGATGGCCATGCCGATGATGCCCAGCGCGTTGATCAGCAACAGGGGCAGAAGGTCCGGTAGCATATGGCGGCAGATGAGATAAAAATGCTTGCCCCCGTAGCTTTTCGCCAAACGGATATAGGGCAGATTGCGAATGGAAATGGTTTTTGCTCGTAGCTGTTTTGCAATGGGGGCCCATGAGAACAGAGCGATGATCAGCACAATATTCCCCATACTCTGTCCGAAGACGGCACCCACAAGAATCATCACAGGCAGTTGGGGGATAGATAGAAGCAGGTTGATTAGGAAACTGACAATAGCATCGAAGCTACCACCCAAATACCCTGCGGAAATGCCCAAGAGCCCGGCCAGCAGGAAGGTCAGAGCCGCTGCCGACAGGCCGATGGCCATGGAACGGAAAAAGCCTTGGGAGATCTGACTGTAAATATCCACACCCAGATTATCCGTTCCCAACAGATGTTGGGCAGAAGGTGCTTCCAGAGAGTCCCCGGAGGGCAGGGTGCCACTGTGGGGGTAGAACAGAACACCGAAAAGGAAGAATAGACACAGGCTTAGGAACAGCCCTGTTCGGATCCATACAGATCCCATATCAGTGCACCTCCTTATCTACCAGAGAGTTGAGGAGATCCCCAAGGAACAGACTCAACAGAACCAGTACGGCAGACAGGAGGAAAATATCCTGCATTAAGATATAATCCCGATATTTGACTGCTTCTCGCATAAGGAGTCCTACCCCGGGATAGGCGAATACGTTTTCAATCAAGATCGTGGCGCCGATGGTGCTTCCCACAGACAGGAACAGCCGTACCACAATGGGGGTGATACCGTTCCGCAGGAGATAGCGTCGGCGGATCCGCCCTTCGGATAGACCCTTTGCCTTGGCGTTGAGCATATAACCCTTCTCCTTCACAGAGAGGAAGGAACTACGGGCGGTAAAGTAGAATTTCGGCACGGTGAAAATACACATAGCCGTTAGGGGCAGGAGGCTGTGGAGAAGAATGTCACATAGTTGGGCCCACAAGGAATCGTATGTGGCGAAGGCGGTCTTTCCACCGGAAAGGGGGATCCAATCCACCTTGGCACCAATAAGAAACAGGAGGATAATGCCCACCAAGTAGGCGGGGATCTCCGTCAGCAGGGAGGACAGGCTGTACAGGACGGTGTCAGCCTTGGGGCGACGAATGGACAGGAGGGCCAGAAAGACCCCCAACAGGAGGCTGAGGGTCAGGGAGGCCCCCATGATCCACAGGGTCCACGGGAGTCGTTCTCCTATGAGGTCAGCCACAGGGAATTTGAAATGGATGCTCTGCCCCCAATCCCCCTGTAGGTGCTTTCCTACGGTAGTCCAAAGCTGTTGGAGAAGGGGCTTGTCCATACCATAGTAGGAACGCATATATTCTTTTTGTTCCTCGCTCATGTCCCCATCCACGTTCTCCGACACGTCGGAGGAATTGTAGGTAAAGGGATCTCCCGGCATCCATCTGGGTAACAGGAAGGTGAACAGATAGATCACCAGAAAAGACAGGAGCAGTACAGACAGCTTCTTTCTCAAAGGTCAGCCTCCTATGGAATGATAATAGTTGTTTTGCAAATTTTCGTTTATCGAACTGTTCATCAAGTTGGTAAAGGCCCTTGCCTCTCCAATGGGAGAGGTGCCGCGACTGCGGCGGAGAGGGCAGTAGGGATTTCCAATTTTGTACCGATTTCGTAGTATGCAGAGAAGTAGGGTTACGGCATGGTATCCACGACCGAGAATAGGAAAAAGGAAGCGGTCTTGCACTCGCTCATACTTTGCTCCCTGCGGGGCGGTACTTTCTTGTGTTGACAAGAAAGTACCCAAAGAAGCAACCGGAGGAGAGGCGCTGAACAGATTTCCTATCGGCACCATGG
>JAZSAO010000269.1:0-5777 GCA_045601945.1 Faecousia sp.
TGTGGTCTGTGATGGGAGTGTAGTCTTCTACATAGCTGTCGCCACAGCCGGCGCAGGTATAGGTGGTGTATCCCTCTGTAGTGCAGGTGGGAGCAGTAATCACAGCATCATATTTATGACCGGTTGCGGGAAGGGTAGTTGTGCTAAGGGTGACCTTGCAGGTCTTACAGTACTCGACGGTCTTACCGTTGGCAGTACAGGTGGGGGCAGTGGTAGTGGTTGCAGGGCTATGTCCTGTTGCAGGAATGGCGGTAGTGCTGAGGGTAGCACCGCAATCCTTACAGATCACAACAGCTTCGCCTGCAGTGGTACAGGTGGCAGGAGTTGTAACGGTTTCGGTATTGGCATGGGTACAGCTTACCACTTCTTTTTTATACAGGTGCATATAGACCGTTACACCGGTGGAGTTATTTGTAACGAACAGAGGAGTTCCGTTGGCACCGGTGGTGGCAATATCGTCACGGAGTACCAAGTAACGGTTGTTTGCGGTGAGGAGGAAGCCGTACTTGGAGGAGTTGTAGCTACCTTTCCATGTGGAACCGGAAGGGGTCAAAGTCAAGGATGTACTACTGGAATTTCCTGTTAGATAGGAACCGTTGGCAGAACGGATGGTGAAGCCGTTGGCGTTGCCATCAAAGGTCCAGACCAGCTTGGACTTAATGGAAGTGTTCAACGTGAGTCCTCCGGGTAGGGAATCGAAGTTCTGACCACTGGATTGCATTGCGGCATAGGAGGTATCTTTGGTGGTGGTCATGATGTAATAACCGTAGTTTCCGGCATAGGAGCCTGTGGCAGTGGCAATGACGAGATATTCACCGCTTGTGAGGCCTGCGGCGGAGGTGACCAGTCTGTAGGTTTCGGTTGCGGGAGTTTCCGGCTCTGTAGGAGTGGTAGGATCTGTAGGCTCAGAAGGTTCCGTAGGTTCTGTGGGATCAGTGCTTACGGTGCCGGAGGTTACAGCTTTGGATATCTGGTTGGTAGCATAGTCGAAGGTAACTGCTACGAGATTCTTATCGGCAATGCCGCTGACGTCGAAAATGGCTGTACAGCTTTCTCCCTTAGCAGAGGGGGCAAAGGTTTTGGTTGCATGTAAGGTTTGGTAGTCGGAAGAGCACAGGATGATGCTTGCCAGATACTGTGCATCAGAGGCGGTAACAGAAACCAGCTGCTTAGAAGCATCGTAGACAGCACTCTTAATGACGGGGGCGGTGTAGTCAACGGTTACGTCAAAGGTGAGCACATTCTTCTGCCACTGCCCGGAACTTTCCCCGTAGGGAAGCAGGACATCCAGAGAAACGGTTGCAACAGTGCCGGAGGGAACGTATGTGGTTCCGTTGGACTTTGTGCCGTCCCAATCGAAGCCTACGTTGGGAGTCCACATAGCTTCTTCTGTGTCATAACGGTCCTTGGGAACATAATTGGCCTGCTGGGTGCGGTAAACGGTACCGGTGTTTTTATCCTTTACGGTCATCTTGACAGTGCGGGCATTGCGAAGGAGATGGGGATAGATCAGTAAACCCACTGCGTCACTTGCGGCACCGGTTGTGTTAGAAGTACTGAAGGCGTGATATGCGGAATTGTAGGGAGTGTTACCTACAGCCATAAAGTTGGCACCCAAATAGTTGTTGGGATCTCCGTTTGCATCTGTGGTATAGATCAGGTTTGTGTCAGTATAGTAGGGGCCGAACTTCTTTAATAGAACATCTCCCAGCTTAAGACCTGCTTCGGCGTAGGTTTTGCCGTCTTCGTTGGTTTCGTTATTCAGAGCGTAGGTTGCCTGTAGGTATTCAAAGGTGCTGATGCGTTCCAAAGCGGGAGCTTGGAGCCAATCACCGTAGTATGCCAAGAAGGTTGCATGGGTTTCCATAGCAGGCGTTGTAGTGTCGCCCCCCGGGACAGTGTTGGCGAAGGAAACATAGCCTTCTACATAAGCACCGTTGGGGAAGTGTGTAGCGTAGTATTCCTTTGCATCTGCTCCAAGGGTAATGGTGACAGTTACCGTCTTGGATTCTGAGGGCTTTAGGGTTAGCGCGGTAATTGCCCTGCCGTTGACGGTATAGGTAACAGTGGCACTACCCTGATTGCCGCTATAGAGGAGTCCGCTTGTCATCAGGTTGGAAAAACCGGTTTCCTTCTTTTCAACATTGTCACAGAGAATATAAGTGTTAAAGGTGTCGTAGGTGACTTCTTCGTAACCGTCGTTTACCAAATGCAGTTCCATGGTGTAGACACCGGTTTTATTCTTGTCATCGCCTAACTCTTGGATGGGATTAGAGATATAAGCACCATTCTGGTAAACATTGTTGGCGTTTGCACTATTGGCAAGGCCGGAGCCCTGACGGCGAACGGAATAAATATACTCTTCGGAATCGCGGAGGATAATGCCTGTGGATTCCATGAGGGCAACGGCTCGTTCCATGGCCTGAACCTTTGTAAGGTCGCTACGACTGCCGGAGGTGTTGGATGCTCTGCCGGCGGCCCGAATCGCCTGCAACAGACAAGCAAAGGTGCCTGCGGCATTGGGGCATGCCATAGATGTACCACTCATGACCTCATAGGCAGTGTCGGAAGTGGGAACAGCGGAATAGACCATGCCGCCGATAGAACTGATTGCAGGATCAATGGTCAGCATGGGAGAAGTGCCCCAGTTGGAGAAATCACACATCTGATATGCCTTGGAGTTTTCTATATCGGTCATATCTGTGGGGGTAGTCAGCTTTGCTGTAGAGGATGCGGAGAGGAAGGTGTCCTTTAAGGACAGACCTACGGAAATTGCAGGGATGGCATAGGGGTCAATGCTCATGCCGAAGCTGCCTTCTTTGTCGTTGCAGACAATGATACCTGCGGCACCGGCATTGGCGGCAAAGTCCATCTTTTCTTGGAAGGAAATATCCCCTCGGGAGACGACGACGATCTTGCCCTTTACATTAACGGAAGCATAGTCTGCTTCTGTGCCGTTGGCAAGAGACTTACCGTCAGAGGTCTTCAGAACAACCACAGATGTGCTCTTACCTCGGAAGGTCTGCATCCATCCATGGGAGCCATCCTGACAGTTGTCTACGAAAGAAAATCTCATGCCGTTAAAGGTCAGCATATAGATAGGATAGTGGGAATTTTGTACAGCGGCAACGGAAATATTGCCTTCATAGGCGGCGGGGGAAGCGATGGTGCCGAAGTCTGTATACTCGGTGCCGATATAGCCCACGGAAGAAAACTCTGCCATGGAATATTCGTTACCTGCCGCAACGCACATGACGATGCCGGCTTGTTCCATACGCTTATAGATATTGCCGAAAACGTTGGTTTCCAGAGAACTGTCATAGGTAAAGCCGTTCTGGGCGCCGATAGACATATTTACCACATCTACTCCCAGCTTGTAGGCATCTTCCAATGCGGAAAAATAAATATCAGAAGAGGTGCCGCCACCGGAATCCTTGAAGATCTTCATGGAAACCAACTGTGCAGCGGGAGCACCGCCGGACATCTTGACAGCTCCGTCAGAGGTTGCGGCATACCCTACGGCTGTGCCGGATACGTGGGTGCCATGACCGTTTTTGTCGGAAACATCGTTGTCTTTGTCTGCGTAGTCATAGGCAAAGGGAACCTTGGCGCTAATGTACTTTGCGTTAACAGCGGCTTTGGAAATAGAAGAAGCGGTCAAGGTGGAAGTAATGGGCATATCGCTGTAGACCTTGAAGGCTTCGTGGGTGGTCCGTAAGCCTGTGTCAAGCACAGCTACTACAATGCCGTTACCTTTGTAGCCACTGTTATTCATGGAAATGTTGCCAATGACTTGATTGGCAGAATTATTTTTCGGTGTTTCAACGCGTGGCTCGTCATAGTGATTTGCTATGTAGACGGCAGAAACACCGTCGATCTTTGCAATGGATTCCAAGTCGCCGTAGGCTACATCACAGCTAAAACCGTTCAAGAGGGTGCTGAACTCGTAGGCAGGCTCGTAGGAAATGCTGCTCATTGCCTTCCGAACAGAAGCTTTCTCTTTGTTCAGTCGAAGTGTATAGGCTGTTTTCTGGGCAGGGGTGCCATTGTAATCGGCTTCCGGCGCGCTTTCTAAAAGCACAATGGCACGGACAATGTCTGTATCTGCGTATTGGTGAAGATTGTTTGCTTTGAAGGCTTGGCTGAATACACCGGTATTCAAAGCGGTGGGAACCTCCAAGGCGTTGGCTTCTTTGTCTGACTGTTGCACAGTGCCACTTGCGGTTCCGAGGCAGGACAGCAATATGGACAAGGCCAGAAGAAGAGAAAGAAGGTGGCGTAGCTGTTTCATAGTATTTCTCCTTTTCGTGTGGGCATCTTTGGAACCTAAAACGGAGGCACGCAGATGCCTTGGTTTCTCTTTCTGTAATGATAGAAAGAGGTCTCATATAGTATACCAGAACTCTGCAAAACTGTCTATAGAAAGTTGCGGAATTTATGGTTTTTTTGTGTACCATTGACAAAACAGGTAGGCGATGGTATACTGTAATGGAACTCAAAATAAAGGAGAAGAGATATGAAAACAGTAAGAAAATTTTTGGGGATACTCCTAACGATCTCTATGGTTCTGGGACTTATGTCCGGATTCGCATCAGCATTGGTGGTAGGAGACTCGAATTATACCAAAATTGCAACCCTGCCCAATGACTACACTGCAACACAGGGTATGTGTGCAGATGATCAATATATCTACACCTTCCAGAGCCCTCAGGGGAATAACGGTGTAGCCCACTTTGTCCGTACGACCATTTCCACCGGCAAAAACGTGGTGATGAAGTATACGGATGATACCTCTATTACAAACTTTGTGGAACTTGGACATGGCAATGATATGTGTGCCGTAGTTCATGAGGGTGTGACATACCTCTACCTGAGTACCATGTACCATAAGTCCCACAGCACATATGCAACTCACAGTATTTGGAAATTTAAGGTAACCGACAACACGTTAAAAAAGGTTGCTTACTACGATGTAGTGCAGGGAAGTACGAACCGTAATTTCACAGGGCTGACCCTGTATAAGCAGGACGATGAAAAGGTTACCCTTCTGGGTGCCTTGGATCATAAGTTCTATGCTATAGAGATTCCTCACGATCAGCCAAGCGGAACGATATCCTGCACAACGGCATTCCAGATCGACTTTACCTCTTCGCTGTCAATTCCCGGTGCCCCCAAGTATAATTATACCAATAGTAGCGGCACCAAGATGTATGTGGTTCAGGGAATGCACTACTCCAACGGGAGATTGTACTATCTTATGACTGCCGGTACCTCCAACACCCCCAGAAGTAAGAACTATATTCTGGTTTACGACATTAGTGATTATCCCGAAAATACCGGAGTTAGGAAGCCTTTGGCAGGAGAGAGCATTTATATGACCTCATCCACCTACAATTATTTCTTGGAACTGGAGAGTTTGACGATCCGTAACGGAGTTATGTATTTCGGGGCAAACGCCGGAACCGGAGGATATTATCAGGCCTATGATTTTGTAGGTAAGTTAAAGGCAACCTTTGCAACCACGCCTGAGTATACCGTCACCTTCTGCGACGAAGCAGGTGCAACCCTCCAAAGTGTTAAGGTATTGGAAGGCAGTGCCGCAAAATTCACCGGAACGATCCCCACCAAGGCCTATGACGATGCAAACCATTATGCATTTAAGGAATGGATCACCGCTGAAGGCTCCGCCGCTGATCTCAGCAAGATCACCGGTGACCTAAAGGTCTACCCCGGCTTTACTGCCACAGCCCACAGCTACACAGAGTCTGTTACCACTC
>JAZSAO010000270.1:0-2633 GCA_045601945.1 Faecousia sp.
TCTGCAGGGATGTAGATCTGCATCAGGTTATTGCTGTGGTAGTTAACATCGTTAGCCAACAGCTTAACAACATAATAAGTATCGGTATCGGCATTCTCGAAGGGCTTAACCTCGCCGATTTGAGCAGTCTCAAAGAGCCAAGTAGCAGCCTCTTCGGTGATAGCGCTACCTGCACTTGCCTTGGTGTAGTCAGCATAAACGGATACGGACTCGTCTTCTGCATTAAAGGACTCTACCATAGCCTCTGCAGCAGCCTTAGCCTGAGCCTTGGCTACTTCCTTAACAGCGGGATCCTCTTCGGTCTCTTCGCCGGTTTCTTCTGTAGTTTCCTCGGTATTCTCTTCGGGCATGAACTCAGATGCACCAACAGAGTATGCCATGAAGGTTACTACGTCAAAGTCAGCGGTAGCTGCTTCGTACTTGCTGTCGATTTCAGCAGCATCGAACCAATAGCTGCTTGCATAATCAGAAGCAACGTAAGAAACGCGAACGTGCTGCTCGTAGTTTTCCTTGTTGCAGCCGTCACCATACTGAGCTTCCAAGAACTTATCTGTGTCCATGGCATAAATCTGACCGTAGAAATCGATGTTCAGCATCTCATTGGAGATAGCGGTCTCGATCTCATCAGAAACGGTGTAGTTGGGGTCAGCCATTGCAGCCTGATAAACCGCCCAAGTCTGAGCAGCAGTTTCTCTTGCGAGCAGAGCGAAATAACCTGCCCATGTAAGGTCATAGGTGCCGTCTTCCTTCTTATAGGGTTCCAGGCAATCAATATCCATACCCAGCATAGACATCATGCTGACGTTCTCGGGAGCGATGGTCTGGACATCGATGGTACGTGTGGTATCAATGCCGATATAAGAAGCATAGCTACCGTAGTTGCTTGCAGTCTGATTAAAGAAATAGTTAAACTCTCTTGCAGTGATTTCCTTATCGCCTACTGTCATAACGGTCTGGTTCCGCTGATAGAAACGGATACCCAGCACAGTGCCGAATACGGCTACCAAGATGGCAATGACGCTAATGGCAAGGATCAGACCTTCGGAGACTTTCTTCTTTTCCTGCTTCTTCTGGTTCTGGGGTTGTGCAACGCCCTTCAGGCTTGCACGTTCTTTTCTTTCTCGGGATGCGCTCATGTTACTAACCTCACAATCGTGAAAATCTTCCTTAAACAGAGTTCAAGGTATATGCAAAATTTCCAAAATTTAACATTAAGGTAACGCATAATTCCGCCTCAAACCGAGTTTAGGGTACAACAGTTGGTATTATACTATTTTTTTCCCAATGTTTCAAGCCCTAATCTGATATTTTTTAAAAATTTTTTCAAGCAAGGGAAGATCCTATTTCCCCGTGGCACTTGTCAAAAAAAGAACAGGAATGCAAATAGTCATTCCTGTTCCGGTGATCCCCGCAAAGCCGTGTAACCCCTGTTATAACCTGCACTAACGGCAGGTGGGCTGTCTATCCTCGTCTTACCAGCTTCCAACGTCCACTTACGGTCATAGCCAAAGCGGGAGGCCTGCACGACAACGAAGAAACTCAACATCCCGATAATAAAATGTGGGTTTAAGAGGGAATTATCACAAACTCCGCAGGGAACTTTCTATTTTAAGATTCGTCTAAGACGTAAGATGTAAGAAAAACGATCAGTCGTCGTAGTCTTCCTCGTTGTCCTCTTCTTCATCGTCAAAAATCTGATCCATAAGAAGATCGTAGACCTGTTCCAGTTCTTCCTCGTCTTCAATAGCTACCAAAATAGGATCGCCGTCTTCTATAACAGACTTTAAGATACTGACTTCCAGTTCCTCTGCCTCATCGGCGGCATTGGCGGGAGTAAGTGCAAGATACTCAAAGCCTTCGAACTCGACTCTTGCCAGAACCTCCAGTTCGTACTCTACGCCGTCTTCGTCAGTGATACTGATAATCTCTGCGCCAAATTCTTCCATAAGGGAACCTCCTTGCTTTTCTTACCCCTATTGTAGCCTGTTCCCTTAAAAAAATCAAGAGGAAATCTGTCTGTTTTCTTGATTTGGTTATTTTTACCTGTCTGGATCCATAGGTTTTACTGCTCCCCTATAGATTAATCAGAAAAGATTCTTTTTATCCATAGTATACTGTTGACAAGCATGATATAATATAGTAATAGGGAAAAATAGGGTATCTTTCTCCCACGCTTATTTTCCTCCCATCCCCGTCTGCTCCGGTGGCAGTGGGGCCTTAAATCACAATCACTCCGAAAGCGAGGTTTTCATATGGCAAATCATAATCGCACCCCCGCCAAACAACCCCACATTGCATGGCGTATTACCCAAGGCTTTCTTCATATTTTAGGCAGACTTCTTTTATGGGTCATGATCCTTGTGGCAACATTCGCTTGTGTTGGAGTTATCGCCGGAGGAATCTTTTACAACAAATTCTCCGAATATTTAAGATCCGATGTGATCCCAAAGGCAGAAGAATATGCCCAGTCCCTCCAACTGGATAACATTTCTCTCGCCCAAACATCCATTCTCTATTGTCGCGATCCCCAGACCGGCACCTATCGTGAACTGCAACAGCTTTATTCCTCTCAGAATCGTATTTGGGTCAGCTACGAGGATATTCCCAAAGATCTGATCCACGCTGCCATTGCA
>JAZSAO010000271.1:0-1969 GCA_045601945.1 Faecousia sp.
TGGGTTGCATCTCCTTGGCTCACAGAACGACATGGCTACGATCCGTCTTATGATTTACTCTGCTAATGGTCACGACTCCTTCTTCCAAAGGTTGACGCATAACCTCCAAAGCCTCTTTTTTAAATTCCGGCATTTCATCCAAGAACAAGATTCCCTTATGAGCAAGAGATATTTCTCCCGGTCTTGGGTTGGTTCCACCGCCTACTAATCCGGCAGAAGAAATTGTATGATGTGGCGAGCGGAACGGTCTGGTATTTACAATGGGTGCCTCGGGAGAAAGCAATCCCATTACAGAATGGATCTGTGTTACCTCTAAAGTCTCTTCCATGGTCATATCCGGAAGAATAGAAGGCAGTCTCTTAGCTAACATACTCTTACCGGAACCGGGAGGGCCAACCAGAAGCACATTATGCCCACCCGCTGCAGCAATTTCTAAAACGCGCTTTGCAAGAGGCTGTCCCTTCACATCAGCAAAATCGTAAATCTCCCGTTGCTTTAGCTCCGGTGTCCACGGAACCTCAAAGGGCATCGTCGCCTCCCCTCGCAAGGTGGAGACCAACTGGCTCACATCTGAAACACCAATCACACGAATATTCCCTGCCAGAGTCGCTTCTCTGGCATTTTCCGCCGGAACAAAGAGTAATTCAAATCCTTCCTTTTGGGCAGCAATGGCCATGGGAAGAATTCCTCGGACAGGACGTAATCTCCCTTCTAAGCTAAGTTCTCCGAGAAAGGCCGCCTTTTGCTTAGGTAGACGACAGAATCCGGAAGCAGCTAAGATCCCCAACAAGATAGGGAGATCATACACAGTTCCGCTCTTCTTTGTATCAGCAGGAGCAAGGTTTAGGCAAATTCTGCCAACCGGAAATTTGAACCCACAATTTTTAATGGCGGCTCGTACCCGTTCTCGGGATTCCTTTACCGCCGTATCCGGCAATCCCACAATGTCAAAGGCAGGCAAGCCGTTAGATATAAAACACTCTACCAATACCGGGTAGCCTTGTATTCCATCTAAACCGAGAGATTCTACTCTGGATATCATGTTTTCTAACCGCTCCTTTCCCGTGAATTAAATATGGAATCTAAAAGTTCCTGTTCCGTGGGTGTCGGATCTATATGCTCCACAGTTTTCTTCTGAATCGAATTTCTGAAGGTTTGTCGTTTCTTCGCTTTTCTCTCCATTTCTTAGAAAACACCGGATAGATCTTTTCCCAATGCCCGGACGCATATTTCTTATCTCTATTTCCAAAAATCGGTTTTCTATCCTCATAGCAAAAAGTCAAAAAGATGATCCCCGAAATAACGACATACATCGAAAAGGGAACACGCAATAACAAATCTTTGAAATTTACTGCCACAACTGAAGGGTCCGAAAGAATGACACTTCGTTCCCAAATTCCGCCAACGAATATACAACAACCAATGATAAAGACCAAGAAAAGAATGAAAAATAGACAATACATACATTTATCTACAAAAGATAGAGGCGGTCTTCTAAAATGCCTTCTCTTCTTCCTATTTTTCCCTGCCATTATATCTACCTCGTTGCTCTTGCTCTACTATATCTATTATATCATACTACAAAATTATCTTAATTACAAGTATCATTTCCAATTCCTTTCAAAATCTCGAAGAGAAAAGCGTTACACGAAACAATTCGAGCATCTAAAAATCCTTGTAAACAGGCAGATATTCCATTGGGAAAAAATATTTTTGTCGTTTCCTCGTTTTTGTTGTTTACAAAATGAGATTTTAGTGATAAAATGAATCTGTCTGTAAAGAAATACTTTTAGGAGGTATTCATTTTGGCAAGAAAACTCAAGACAATGGACGGCAATACCGCCGCCGCTCATGTTAGCTACGCATTTACAGAAGTAGCTGGCATCTACCCCATCACCCCCTCCAGCCCCATGGCCGACTATGTTGACCAGTGGTCTGCACAGGGTCGTAAGAACATTTTCGGCAGCCG
>JAZSAO010000272.1:0-1648 GCA_045601945.1 Faecousia sp.
CTCCGACTTAAGACCTTCGGTAGTGGACTTGATCAGGGGGTTGGGAGAAGTACCAATGGACATGATAACAGTATCCACTGCGATCTCAAATTCGCTGTTGGGAATTTCTACAGGACGGCGGCGACCCTTTGCATCGGGCTCGCCCAGTTCCATTCTCACACAGCGCATACCGGTAACAAAACCGTTCTTGGGATCTCTGGGATCTTCGGGATTATTGTAGCCCAGAATCTCAACGGGGTTGCACAGGAGGCTGAATTCGATGCCTTCTTCCTCGGCGTGCTCTACTTCTTCACGACGGGCAGGGAGTTCCTCCATAGAGCGTCTGTAAACAATATAAACCTTATCTGCACCCAAACGGAGTGCGGTTCTGGCAGCATCCATTGCAACATTACCGCCACCGACGACGGCTACATTGCCACCCTTCATAATGGGTGTGTCGGAATTGTCCAAATATGCCTTCATGAGGTTGCTACGAGTCAGGAACTCGTTAGCAGAGTAAACACCCTTGAGCGCTTCACCGGGAATGTTCATAAAGTTGGGAAGACCGGCACCGGAGCCAACAAAGACAGCCTCGTAGCCCATCTCAAAGAGTTCATCAATGGTCAAAGTCTTGCCGATAACCACATTAGTCTCGATCTTAACACCCAGCTTCTCCAGAGTCTGAACTTCCTTAGCAACGATAGACTTGGGAAGACGGAATTCCGGGATACCGTAAACCAGAACGCCACCGGCAGTATGGAAAGCCTCGAATACAGTGACCTCGTAGCCCTTCTTGGCAAGGTCACCGGCACAAGTCAGACCGGAAGGACCGGAGCCAACGATCGCAACCTTATGTCCCTTGGGTTCGGGACGAACGGGATCCTCAGTGGAGAAAGTATTGTGCCAATCGGCAACAAAGCGCTCCAGACGCCCAATGCCTACGCTCTGACCCTTGATGCCACGAATGCACTTAGATTCGCACTGAGTTTCCTGGGGGCAAACACGGCCGCAAACTGCAGGAAGAGAAGAAGACTGAGAAATAATCTGATAGGCAGCTTCAAATTCTCCTTCTTTGATTTTCTGAATGAATTTAGGAATATGGATCTTGACAGGGCAACCGTCAACACAAGGCATATTCTTGCAATTCAGGCAACGGTTAGCCTCGTCGATGGCAGTTTCTTCGGTATAGCCCAGAGCAACCTCACTAAAGTTACGAGCACGAACCTTAGGATCCTGAGTAGGCATTTCATTACGAGTCAGAGACATATTAGCCTTTGCCATTTTAGTTAACCTCCTTCTTAAACAGGTTGCAGGCAGCATCGTGTGCATGACGTTCGAAATCAAAGTACATTCTGCCACGGGACATAGCCTCGTCAAAATCTACTTCGTAGCCGTTGAAATCGGGTCCGTCTACACAAGCAAACTTAGTAACCTTCTTACCGTCAACATTCAGTGTCAGACGGCAGCCACCACACATACCGGTACCATCGATCATAATCGGATTCATAGATACGGTAACAGGAGTACCGAAGGGCTTTGCAGTAGCAACAACAAACTTCATCATGATCAGGGGGCCAATAGTAATGATCATATCAAATTTCTGCCCCTGGTCCAGCATTTCCTTCAGAGGAACGGTAACGTTACCGTGATTGCCATATGAACCGTCATC
>JAZSAO010000273.1:0-9693 GCA_045601945.1 Faecousia sp.
TTTTATCGCAGGATAAATATCCTGCACCGCCTTAGGCGGAAGAAACAGTATTACACGGCATTTCTTGGCGGCAAAGCCGCCATGCCGCTTATTAGCGGCATAATAAAACGGTCAATCCGTTTTATTAGAAATAAGTATAAACACTTCTACCATTGCAGTTCTTTCTATATCATAATCCTAAATACAATATAGTCTCTATGAAACAAACTCCAACCGATCTCTCTACGAAAAATCAGTCGGAGTTTATTTTCTTCGATGTCAAATTTTCTTGGCTCTGAACCTGATTTTATTGGCCTTTCGTGCAGCTACCCGTTCTCTACGGGAATATTCCTCAGAGTCCACACTCTCCCAATAGTCATCTGCTTCATTGAAGAGTTGCCAGAAAGTCCATTCGCCGGGAGCTACATAATAAAGAGCATTCAGACGGGCAAATATCCAGAAACATGCAGCAAAAATCCAGAAGAAAACAAACAGGCAGACTACCATTGCAAAACAAGAAAGAGCGATCTGGATCACTGCCGGATCTTCTCCACCCAAGAAGCCCAGACACACTGCCAATATAGGCCATGCAACCAGTGCCGTAAGCACCGTTGTTTCCGGGAAAATAGACCACTCAGGCAGCTTCCGCCGCAGATTATAGACCCACTCTGCTTCATGAGCCAAAGCCTCAGCTTGCTCTGCTTCTGTTCCCTTTAGTTCGGGTATGGGCTTTTTCTTATAAAAATCAATTGCTAAAAGCACACCCAATACAAGACCGCTAATCACCAGTGGGATCAAAAAGGCGAACCACAGGGTAAATCCCAACGCTTCCCGAATCGTTTCTCTGGGGAAAGATGAAACCATAGCAGAAAGAAGGGGTACCTTTTCCAAAGCCTCAGCAATCACCATAGTATCCAGACGGTTACCAAAGGCAAGAAGCAAGTTCATAGTTGCCAAAAGCATATTCAGCGTAAAGATCGTTGCTCCTAATGGTTGGATGATCCTGCAAAGAAGCACATTTCTCTTTAAGCGTCTTTCCCACTTCACCAAATAGTTCCATCGTTCCTTTACAGTTTCCGAATTCATAGGTTTTTTCTTTGTTTTAAACATAGGACTTTCCCTCTCTTTCTTCCAGCAAGCAGACGGCATGACAGGACATACCCTCTCCCCTGCCGGTAAATCCAAGATGCTCCTCCGTAGTCGCCTTCACATTAATCCGAGAAGGATCTACACTAAGGACTCTTGCAAGCTTCTCAATGATTTGTGGTATATAGGGCTTCAGTTTCGGTCTCTGGGCAATCATGGTTACATCTAAGTTTCCTAAACGGAATCCCTTTTCAAAAATCCGTCGCACAACTTCTTCCATCAACAGCATGGAATCGATCCCCTTGTATTTCGGGTCATTATCCGGAAACAAGCCTCCAATATCTCCCATAGCGGCCGCACCTAACAAAGCATCCATAACTGCATGAAGCAGAACATCTGCGTCTGAGTGACCGTCTAATCCCAATTCATAGGGAACATTTACACCGCCTAAAATCAGCTTTCTTCCCTCTACCAAACGGTGTACATCATATCCGTGACCAATTCTCATGTCTCAGACCTCCTTTGTAAGATCACCTCACCCAAAATCAAGTCCATTGGCGTGGTGATCTTGATATTTTCTTCACTGCCCTCAGTCAGTACAACAGACATCCCTGCCGCCTCTGCAGCAGAGCAATCGTCCGTTAACGGAATACCTTCTTCGGTAGCATGGATAAGGGCATCGTGAATTGCAGATCGGCAAAAGACCTGTGGAGTCTGGACCGCAAAAAGGGTTGATCTGTCCGGCGTACTCTGAATATACCCGTCCATTGCAATTTTTATAGTATCTTTAACAGGAATCGCAGGAGCCGCTCCGCCCCATTCCTCCGCGACAGCAACGGTTTTATCTATAATTCCAGCAGTAACAAAAGGTCTGGCTCCGTCATGGATTGCTACCAAGTCTCCGGTTGCCACTGCTAAACCACGAAGTACGGACTCACTACGACTACTGCCGCCGGCAATGACTCCGGAAACCTTTGATTCTCGTCGACACAAGTCAGTTACGATCGGGATGAGATCTTCACGCGTTACAATGACGATCTCCGTAATTCTCTCAGCCAAAGCAAGAGACTCTACGGTTCGTAGGATCATGGGTACTCCGGCAATAGGTGCAACAGTTTTATCAATGCCTCTCATACGGGAAGCACTTCCCGCTGCAACGACCACGGCTGTACAGCTTCTCTTACTCACAGTTCCATCACCGTCTTTTTAAATTCTTTTCCCCTAACCATAAAGTTCTTAAAACGGTCAAAGGCAGGACCTGCCGGACTCAGAAGTACGACGTCTCCCTCCCCGGCGCGTTCTGCTGCCTCACGGACAGCATCATAAAAATCAAGGATCTCCACGATCTCAGGTTGTCCCAGTGCATAGGCAGAGGCCTTACGGGTGGCTTCTGCGATTTGATGTCCTGTAGCGCCTGTTGCTATTAGGCACTTTACGGAAGACACGATTTCTTCCCCCAAATCTTCAAAGGGAAGTTTCTTATCGTAGCCACCTGCAATCAGAATGACCTTTTCCCGGAAGCTTCGCAGTCCCGCAATCGTGCGGCTTGGAGAAGATGCAATAGAATCGTTATAAAAACGAATGCCATCTTTAACTCTCACTAATTCGATGCGATGCTCTACACCGCCAAAATTCTTTGCCACATAACGGATATCCTCAGCAGAAACCATGCCCTCTACTGCCAGAATCGCCGCCATATAATTCTCTACATTATGGATCCCCGGCAGAAGAATATCTTCTTGATCCAAAACGGGCTTACCTCGAAGAATGATCTGCCCATCCCGGAATGTCACATCCCCATCCCCCAAACGAGCGAAGGAACGATTCTCTCCTATCGTACGGAAAGGTGCGGTAATCGGATTGTCTCCATTTACAATAAGAACATCCTCAGCCTGTTGGTAGGTAAAAATATGGGTTTTGGCTTCGATGTACTCATCCATATCCTTATGGACATCCAAATGGTTAGGCGCCAAATTTGTCATAACAGCAATATGCGGACTATAATGCAAATCCATAAGTTGGAAAGAACTCAGTTCCAGAACAACCTTGTCCGTAGGAAGCATATCCTCAGCTTTATCTAAGAGCGGAGTACCAATGTTACCGCCTACCCAGACCTTATGCCCTGCTTGCTTCAGCATTTCCGAGATCAAGGTTGTGGTGGTAGTCTTTCCATCGGAGCCTGTAACAGCTATAATAGAACAGGGGCAAACTTCAAAGAACGCCTCCATCTCACTGGTGATCCGACACCCCTTTTCCCGCAAAGCACAAAGTTCAGGTGTTTCCGGATGGAGTCCGGGAGTACGGAATGCCACATCCCCTTGAATATTCTTTAGGTAGTCCTGTCCCAAATGGAGTTTTAATCCCAAACTTTCAAGTTCCAAGATCTCTTCTTCTAAAGATTCACGATGGGTCCTATCGCAGCCGACAACGTCAATTCCGTATTTCAGCAATAGACGCACCAAAGGACGGTTGCTGACTCCCAAGCCCAAGACCAAAGCTTTCTTTCCTTTTAAGGTTTCAAAATATTCATGCAAACGCAAGGTCAACGCCTCTTTTCTACCCTCGCCTAAAATCAAAGGGTCGATTAAAAAATATATTATTTTTTATATTATAACCTATAATGAAATGTTTGACAAGATGGAAAAAATAAGTTACAATAGAAAAGTGACCGGGACGGACAGTCGCGTAGATGAGTCGAAAGGCTCTTCTATGAGGAAAGTCCGGGCTCCACAGGGCAAGAATAACGGGTAACGCCCGCCGAAGGCGACTTCAGGAAAAGTGCAACAGAGATATACCGCCTCATTATTCCGCAATCCGTCACTAACCCAGCACAAGCGGTTAGGGACGGAAGAGGAGATGCAACGCAATGATCAACCTTTGCCCCTTGGGGCGAAGGGAGGGATATGAAGTTTGCATCGACGAGGTAAGGGTGGAAAGGCGAGGTAAGAGCTCACCCATCACATGGGAACATTGTGATGCTGTAAACTCTATTCGGAGCAACACCGTGGAGGAGACATAGGTCGGCCCGGCCGTCTCCGTGGAGGTGGCTTGAGCATATCGGCAACGGTATGTCGAGATAGATGGCTGTCGATCACAGAACCCGGCTTATAGTCCCGATCACATAACGACCCCTTTGCTTCCCTGCATTTGCAGATGAGCAAAGGGGTCGTTGCTTCATTTCCGAAAGGATCAGGGGTAATAGGTACCGGGGTTGATCACATATCCGGTATTAGTAATAATCGGAACCATAACCGTAATGGGTTGTTGCGGAGTCGTAGGCCCGTAATTGGGGAATATAGGCTGAGGGCCCAAGCCTGCCAAATAGTCATAAGTGGTAACGGGATTGAAAGTATAGCCGTTATAGTAATATTTGGGCTGAGAATCGGAATAGCCGTAATTGGGATAAGGGGAATAATCGATCGAGTACGATTGGCCGCTGATCCCAACATGAAGCTGACACCAGTAGATCCCATCTATGTAGAAGTATATCACAGCCCCACCGGAAGACAATTCCGTATACAACTCCAGACAGTATGCACCGCTTCCGCTGTCATGCCACTGTGTAACAGAAAGACTGTTATCAGACACCTCCATGCCGTTGCGAGTAACTTCATAAGAATAGGTGGTGTTGGCAGGGAGCTGCAGGCTGACCCCATAGACTTTATTGGCCGAGATATTTGTGTAGTGGGTACTGCCATAAGCCTCGAACTGCTCCCACAGAGGAACAATAAAGAAGGGATCGAATACGACAGTTACGCGGATCTTAAGCCATGCATGTTGTGCCACAGACACATAGATCAAAGCCTCACCTTCATCTATGCCCTTGATCGTCAGGTAATACAGTTCTTCGTCATAGCTGTATTCTCCCGATGCCAAAACATAATCTTCCCCATCGGAAGCCACAGTGCAAGCTGTGTACTCCGGCAGCTTCAATGCAACGGTCTTTGTTTCCCGTTCATAAACGGTCAACTCCATAGTAGAACCGTATTCCTCAAAGCCACAGCTTTGGAGGTACTCCATTTCCGTCTCCTCATTCATAGAGAGAGTAGGCAGAGGCTTGGGCTCTGTTTCTGTCTCTGCTTCTGTAGACTCAGTCTGTGTAGGCTCCGTGATCTGCATATCTGTCTGCTCCGTTGCCTCCATGGGCGTATCTGTATACTCCTTTTCCCTTGCACTGGGTCCGGTGGAAAAGCAACATACCAGCACCACCGCCAAAATCGCACACAGGACGATACTGCGTGGGAGATAGACCTTGGCCTTTGCAATGGCGTTGATGCGAAGCTCTGTGAGAGAGAATGCGAAGGCCACCTCTGCAAAATGGGTGCTCTGACGAACCTCTGCTTTCACAAGAGTCATGGCATAGGACTTCTTCTTCACCAGCTTGCGGATCACGCGAGCGTCACAGCGGATCTCCAGATCCTGTGTAGACAGACGGAGCATGACCCAAACCAAAGGATTATACCAGTGAATACATGTCACTGCGAGCATAAACAGCTTATACCACAGGTCACCGCTACGGACATGGGTTATCTCGTGGAGGAGAACTTGTTCATATTCCGGGCTGTCTTTCTTGGGGAAATCGTGAGGCAGGAGGATCACCGGGCGGAAGAAACCGTAAACCAGAGGGGAACTTACCTCATCAGAACGTTTGAGCCGAATATTCCCCAAAAACGCGGGACCTTCTTCCGGCAAAGCAAATCGGTATCGAAACCGCGCCCGAATGTGGACAAAGAGGAAGTACAGGAAGCACCCCCCACATCCAAGAGCCCACAGTGTCGTCAAAATCTGACCATAATTAAGAGATAAGCTGTCTGTAGAGTCCATGGAGATGATCTCTGCAGGCTCCATAACCTCTGCATAAGGTATATCGGACATGGTTTCTGCCGGATCCCGAGAAGGAATACTCCCCTCTTTCTGCACTGCCATAGATCCGGTAGGCTCTGTAAGAATCTGCTCATAGGTCTCTGTGATCCCCGACTCCCCTTTAGGAAGGAGATTATAGACACTTACCGAAGAAGATATGACCATAGGCACCGACAGACGAGTAGCGGCCAGTAACCACAAAAGAAGAAACACCGTCCGATGGACACGGTTATGAAGCAGTGCTCGTAAAAGAATGATCACAAGGATCATAACACTGCCGATCATACTCACGCTCAAGAGATTCGTCATTAAATCATTCCTCTTTTTCCAACAAGATATATTGCAATTTTGACTGTAATTGTCTGTGATTGAATAAAAAATATAAAAATTTCAGAAGCGTAATATCCGTTCCATAATTGTATATCTAATCAATGATTGCTCCAGATAGGCTTATAGCCTATAGCGACATCCATTTTACACCAATATATTCCGTCAATATAGAAACAGATTTCTCCATAGCCGATCTTATTGCACTGAACTCGCACCATCAAACACTCTTCCTCGTAATCATACCAAGTTTTGATCTGCAACAAATCCGTTTCCCAAGGCAACATGTGGCCACCGTAGGATTTTGCAGAATAAGTCGTACGTTCCGGTAAATCCAACCTATAGGTCTTAAACAGAGTTTCCGTAAGATCAATGCTCATCTCCGAGCCGTATTCCATATAGGCCCAGCCATCAGGAACTTCATAGTAGGGATCGAAAGATGCCTTAACTCGGATCGTCATCCACAGTCTTTCCGCTACAGAGATATAGATTCTCTCCTCTCCCTCGTCATAGGTATCCACCGTCATATAGAACAATTCCTCGTCGCTACTGTATTCCCATCTAATATTAGCTATGGAGTTCTCGGAAGGATCTACAGAGAAGGTCGCGTAGTTCGGTAGTTTAAGGGAAATTGTCTTCTTTTGTCCTTCCTTTATAGACAATTCCATAGTAGAACCGTATTCTTCAAAACCACAGCTGAGAAGGTATGCCAGTTCCTCGTCCTTGCTGACAGAAATGATTGGAGAAGGTTTTACCTCAGCTGCCTCTGTTGCTTCTGTAGTTGCCTCGGTTATCTCTTCTGTAATCTGCTCCGTCGCAATGGTGTGCTCGGATTCTATTGGGATGCTCTCCCTTGCCGTTGGTTCTATGGTTGCCTTGGCACTGGGTCCGGTAGAGAAACAACAAACCAGAACCACTGCCAAAACAGCAAACAAAAAGATGCTGCGTGGCAAATAGACCTTTGCTTTGGCAATAGATTTCAAACGAAGTTCCGTTAGCGAAAAGGCAAAAGCCGCCTCTACAAAATGTGTACTCCGCCGCAACTCTGCTTGTACCAAGGTCATGGCATAGACCTTCTTCTTTCCCAGTTTGCGTATTACTCTGGCATCACATCGAATCTCCAGATCTTGGGTAGAAAGATGAAGCATGATCCAAATCAAAGGATTAAACCAGTGGATGCAGGTAACCAGAAGCATTAACAGCTTATACCACAGGTCACCACTGTGAACATGGGTCAGTTCATGGTAGAGCACCTGATCATATTCGGGACTATTCTTTTTAGGGAAATCATAGGGCAGCAGGATCACAGGACGGAAAAAACCGTAAACCAAAGGCGAACTTATCGCATCAGAACGTTTGAGACGAATATTCCCCAAAAACGCGGGACCTTCTTCCGGTAGAGCAAATCGGTATCGAAGCCGCCCCCGAATGTGGATCCACATAAAATACAGGAAAGAAATCCCACAGCCAATTCCCCATACAATAGTCAGAATCTGTTCTACGCTCAGAGGATCTCTATCCCCACGATTCAAAGGCGAAACCTCAACGGGGGCAATTCCCCCGGCCGTATAGTCCTCAAATTCATCGGAAGAAGGTAAAGATACAGGTGTATCTTCCTCATAAACTGCATTTTCCGGAGCATGGCGCACATTTTCGGACCGGCCACTGACCCTTTCATCAGAAATAACAAACAGTTCCCTTTGCGGCAGGAAATTATATACACTGACAGAGGAAGAAATCATCATAGGAAAAGCCAAGCGGATGGCTGTCAAAAGCCACAAGAGAAGAAAAACAGTTCTATGCAGACGGTTCTGCAACAATGCACGGAGTCCAATGATCACAATGATCATAACACCGCCGATCATACTAACAGTACAGAGATTGCCCACGGTTTTCCCCTTTCTTTTTTCCAAAAAACTCCTGATAAAGAAAGTGGGGGCAAAATGCCCCCTTTCAAATTCTAATGAAATAGTGTATTCAGTATACCACAACTTTGGTAAAATTGCAAGGATTATTTCACATAAGTCCTTATTTCCATAGTTTTAGACAAAGTTCCCCCTCTGTTTTAGGGGGGCATATTGTTTCTATTCGGCCAGGGAACGTATCACGTAACCACCCAACATAAGGCCGGCTACGGAAGGTACCCAGGACAGCGAAGCCGGAACCGAACGTCTTCCAGGAGGAGGCTCTTCTGCAAACTCCGGTTTTTGCGGCAGTTCTTCACTATATAGGACTGTGTGGTGAAGAATGCCCCGATTGCGAAGTTCCTTCCGCATAATCCGCGCCAGATGACAACCGGAGGTCTTGGAAATATCCGTGATTCGGAATTGGGTAGGATCTAATTTATTCCCCGTACCCATGGCACTAATAATCGGAATCCCCAGTTCCCGCGCATTCATAATCAGGCTCAGCTTGCATGACACCAGATCAATAGCATCCACGATATAATCATAGGATCTGTCAAAAAACGCTTCTTTGTTCTCCTCATTATATAGCATAGGTAGGGAGCGTACAATACAGTTTGGATTAATGTCCCTTACACGTTCAGCCATTACATCGGACTTATACCTTCCCATAGTGGAATGGAGCGCGCAAAGCTGGCGATTGAGATTGCTGATACCTACGGTGTCACTGTCTACCAAGGTCAGTGCGCCAATGCCCCCCCGTGCCAAAGCCTCTACCGTATAACTACCCACACCGCCAATGCCAAATACGATTACATGGGAGTTTTTCAACTTCTCCATAGCAAGGGGTCCTAAAAGCATTTCTTGCCGAATAAAAGATTCCCGTTCCATGTTTTCCTCCGTAAAAAGGGACTGCTGCGCCATCGGTGCAACAGTCCCTGTTGTGATTAAAAATTATTGCTGTGCGTTAGCGTTCAAAGTCAGTGCTACAGAAGCATTCATAGCAGCTTCCATATCGAACTTGCAGTTTTCAACTGTAGTAGTGGTCAACTGCTCTACCCACTCGCTGACCAGCTTGGAGTTAACGCTCAAATTGCGGTAAGTCTCGCTGGTACCAACATAGTACAGAACATAGGTGCCATTGGCATTTTCGAATACTTCGTAGTCTCCTGCCTGACGTTCTTCCATGATCCACAGAAGAGCATCGGAACCAATGTAGCTTTCCATGTAAGAGTAAGCGGTATCCTTCAGATCAACAGAGCTGTCACCGCTGTACTTGGAAGCCAACTCACGGAAATTCTCCTGAGAGCCGTCTGCTGCCAGACCGGCCTTAACAGCCTCCAGCTTTTCAGCAGCAGTCTGGGGTTCTGCAACTTCGCCGCTGTCGGTTTCTGCGTGGTCGTGACCCTCGTGATCCTCTTCGATGGTTGTCTCAGTTTCCTGATCTGCAGGGATGTAGATCTGCATCAGGTTATTGCTGAGGTAGTTAACATCGTTAGCCAACAGCTTAACAACATAATAAGTATCGGTATCG
>JAZSAO010000274.1:0-7526 GCA_045601945.1 Faecousia sp.
CGTTCCTTTTGGGCTACATACTGCTCCAAAGCCATCGTTTGCTTTCCGGGCTCGGCGGGGATTTCCTCTATTTCGAGCCCACATTCCCGGGCACACTCCAAAGCAATGCTGCGCTCCATTTTGGAGAAGCTTTGCTTGCTGTTGTTGTGTCTGGTTTCCTTTTTGGTGGGGTCCGGTCGCTCTATGCCAAGCTGCTCAAGTGCTTTCACTTGCGATACTTCAAGCAGCCCGTCTTTTCCGGTTGCGCACCATACCCGGTGGATATGGGCGTGGGGCACGCTTTCGTCATTGTGGATGGCAACATCCAAAAAGCGCACCTTATCCCCAAATGCGGCTCGCATTTCGAAAAGGTACAGCGAAAGGAATTGTTCCACAGTGTCCGGGCTGACTGAGCCGCTGCGGTTTCCAAGCTGAATGATGGTTTCTTCCGGGCAAGTGCGGGCACTTTTGCGGTATTCGTCGATGGTCTTACAGCGTTCTGCATGACCACTTTTTGTATAGCGGTCATTTTGGGCTGCAAGGGATTCACCGAATACCACATTCGTAAAGTTCCACCGGACTGTTTCTTAACGGCAAAACGATAGTTGCTTTCTAACTGTGAAAATAGGTAACGCCAACATAAACCTCCACAGAAATGTGGAGGATTTCTTTTGGACTTCTATTGATAATCCGTCTGATTTGTGATATATTTTATCCGCAATCTGTTTTTGGGGAAGTTCTGTGAAGGATATTCAGTTTGGGGAAAACGGCAGTGTGTTTAATTGCCGTGTAAATGGTATTTGCATTAAGGAGTGGAAAATTTGATCTTATATTGGATTGTTGCAACTACATTTTACCTTTCTATGCTTTTGCTGATTTTATACAGACTGCGAGATGTGAAGCTTCATCCCGGGAAGTACAAGGGAATCAAGGGCTGGGATCGGTATATAAAATCCTTTTGGTATGAAAAGAAGTACAAACGATACGGCCTTGGGTATTATGCATCACTGATCATTTGCATCCCTTTTGTATTTATGTTTTTACAAGGATATTACTATGTTTGTGGGGCACTTCATTGTATTTTCCCTGCCCTTGCGGGAAATGGGAGGGATAGCGACTTTTTCTATATTGGACTCTGTGGCTGCGTTTTCTATCAAATAGCCCTGATGCAATATTTGCTTTTTAGAATTCATCGTCCTATGTTTGTTGCAGCTCGTATACATTCTACGGAATGGGATTGGGTGCAAGAGGGTAAATATCATTTGGCATGGAGAAATGTGTATCGCTGGCTCTTTTGGTGTACGCTGATTTGTATGCCCTTTATGCTCATCGGACTTGTTTTATAATTTCATTATTAGGAGATTGTTTTATGTTAAAGATCGGTTTTACGTTTTCTACGGAAGGTCAGAATTTTTATATTCGTAAGAGATATACCCGTGTATTTCTGGAATGTGCCAAAGCTGCCGGATACACAGATGTAGTTCCCTATGTGTTGCCCATTGTAGAAGATCCGTTTATTATCGAAACCTTTGCTAAGGAAATGGACGGCTTTATTTTCACCGGTGGGGATGATGTGGATCCGGCTTCCTACGGAGAAGAAAAACTTCCCGAATGCGGCGAGGTAGAACAGGAGCGAGATGCTTTTGAATTGGCCATGCTTCGTGCCTGTGTGAAAGAGAATAAGCCTGTTTTCGGCATCTGCCGGGGTATTCAGATCATGAATACCTTCTTGGGAGGTACTCTCTGGCAGGATCAGCCCTCCCAGCTTGGGAAGACCGAACATTGCACCAAGGACGAGCAGGGTCACACCCACCACCCCGTAGCCGTGGCACCGGGCTTCCTCTATGATCTGTTGGGCACAGACTCTATTATGACCAACAGCTACCACCACCAGTCTGTGAAAGCTCCCGGCAAAGGGGTAGAGTGTGTAGCATTCAGCGACGGTGGAGATATTGTAGAAGCTATCGATGTACCGAAGCTACCCTTCTTCCGTGGTGTCCAGTGGCACCCGGAGGTCAAACCCGATGAAATTTCCCAAGCCCTCTTTACTCAGTTTTTAGATGCCGTCAAGCAGAACACCCAAGGTCGATGAAGAAAAAGAAGCACCGAAACAGAACGATCGGCTCCGGTGGATTGCTGATTTTGATTATTGCACTGATTTGGGCGTTGGCGGTCAGTGACGGTGGTCTTGGGATCCTTGCCCATTGGGGGAT
The DNA here is from genome assembly GCA_045601945.1 of Faecousia sp. Classification (GTDB taxonomy): domain Bacteria; phylum Bacillota; class Clostridia; order Oscillospirales; family Oscillospiraceae; genus JAZOXB01. The sequence continues at coordinate 2,193 of JAZSAO010000274.1, forward strand.
CCGGGGTGAGAAACACCATACTGTTACAGCCCTCTGCACCGATGTAGATATTACTTACCGATTCAATATGCTGAAGGGAAATCGTTACAACAAGGAACAAAGCTATACCTTTTCTTTGGATTGCGGAGAGCGGTATCGCATCAATATCACTGCTTCTGCCCTACGCAAAATCGGCTTGACGGAAGAAGCCCTAGATGCCTTGGAAGGAGAAGTTCTGACCGTAGAATATGTAAACAGCCCCTTTTCTCTTTATCCGCTTATATCCTTGGGGACGGGTAAGGAGATCCTGATCCCCGTTGACTTTTCTGTACAAAACTGGGAAGCTATATGGGGATCCGCTCACCTGTTACTTGCGTTCTTCGGCGGTGTCGGCATCCTTCTCATCCTCTGTGACAGTTTGCCTCCCTTCATCCGCTCAGTTAAGAAAAAGAGACGCCTTCGCCGCAAAAAGCTCCGCCGCCAACAACAGTTGGAACAAAAATCCCGGAAAGAACCCTAACCACGGTCAAATTAGCCTGTTTGCAAAGGTACAAATTGTCGAATTACGTAACATCCCGTAGGGCGATGTCATCGCCCCTACAGGATTTTGCCGTAAAATCAGGATTTGAAGATGTATGAGAAGGAGAGCCCTATGGAGATCACCAATTATTTTGAACAGGATAAAAAGGCAGAGCTTCTTGCACAGATCGAGGATTGCGATTGGTGTGGAGCACGGTTTCTTGTGGAACTGCTTCAAAAGGAGTCTTTTTTTGAAATGCTGGGAGGCTGGGGCGCTCTGTATCTGCTGACGGATGGAGAGAACCTTGTGGCCTTTGGAACCCTTACGGGGCAGGATGCCATACGGGACGAATCTATGACCCCTTGGATCGGATTTGTCTTTGTCCGGCCGGAATATCGGGGACATCGTTACAGTCAGCTTCTTCTGAACCATTGCGAAAGGGAAGCTGCTAAGCTGGGGTATTCCAAGATTTACATCGGAACAGATCATATTGGACTCTACGAAAAATATGGCTATACCTATATGGAAAACCGCCTTGACTATTGGGACGACGATACGCGAATTTTGTTCAAGGAATTGGGAGGACAAGACAGCGAGCCATAAGCGCATAGTAGATGTCGGAATATGATTTGTAATAGGGATAAGAAATGGGAGCTGCGATTGCAACTCCCATTTTTTATGGATCTCCGATCAGACGTTGTCAGAATTGTTCAAATAAATTTCTTCTGCCTCCGACAGAGCCTTTTCTATCAGTATTTTTGCTCGGAGAACGCCTTCTTCTGTAGACAGGAGGTCAATGGCCTCCGATGCGGCGGCACATACTGTTGCGTACATCCTCTGATAATCTGAAATATCCATGTCGATTCTCCTTTTTCTTTCCTTTATAGCATAAAATTTTCAAAATGTCAAATAATATTATCTGTATGGTAATGCAATATCATTTTGATTGGTGTAATATGTATGCAGAGGTGAGAGAAATGGTAGCAGACCGCATTAAGGGCCTTCGGGAAAAGCAGGGGCTGACGCAGAGTCAGCTTGCGAAAATGCTTGGATTGACACGCTCCTGTGTCAATGCATGGGAAATGGGGATCTCCGTTCCCTCTACCCAGGGGATCGTTGAGCTTGCCGACATATTCGAGGTGTCCACGGATTACCTTCTGGGGATAGACCGGAGTGCATCCCTGAGTGTAGAAGGTTTAGAGGAAGCAGACGTTCAGCTGGTCTATGACCTGATTCGCCATTTGCGAAAGAAGAACGGAAAAACGGGATAAAGGGCTGTTTTGTGAGGAAGAAACTTCCTTGCAAAATGGCCTTTTCGTATAAGTAGCGGTCATTTTGGAGGATTTGTTTTTTGTGACAAAGGGAGGTCTTGCATTTTACCTATGTGTGTGGTATGCTTGAAATAGTCCCTGTTTCCAATATTTTGAAGAAAAGAGGTTACGCTTATGAAATCCGTACTATCTGTTTTTTTGGCATTGGTATTGGTCTTTGGCTGTTTTTCCGTGTCAGCCGAGAGGGCTTACGCCGCAGAAAAGGATCCTGCTTCCCATGAACTGCCTTCGGAGACGTACCCCACTCAGGGCACTTGCGGGGAACGCCTGAAATGGGAGTTTATTTCCAAAACCGGCACACTGCGAATCACCGGATCGGGACCTATGTATAACTATGGTATTGAGATCCGGTATGACTCTGTAGATCCCGATGTGGAAGAGAGCATTCGTTCCTCCAAGGAAGGGTCGGATCCCATCCCTATGGGATACACCACGGAAGAAATGGCTCCTTGGTATGAATTCCGATATCTCATTGAACACGTAGAGATCCAATACGGTGTCACGACCATCGGTGACGGAGCGTTTTACAATCATTATTCTCTTAACAGTGTTACGTTTTCAGAAGACTTGAACTCCATTGGAAACAATGCTTTCTACGGCTGTGACGTGGAAGAACTGGTTTTCCCGGAAAGATTACGGAAAATCGGCAACTATGCCTTTGAGGATTGCGAGAAACTGACGGAAGTTTATATCCCCGATTCTGTAGAATCCATAGGACACGGTGCGTTTACTACTTGCTCCTCCTTGAAGAAAATCACAGTCAGCCCGGATAATGGCTATTACACCGCCGATGACAAGGGCGTTCTGTATTCGAAAGACAAGACTTTACTGCTCCAATGTCCCGGAGCCTTCATCGGAGACTATGAGGTTGCACCGGAAACGCTTGAAATCGGACCCTACAGCTTCGGTCGCTGTGAGTTGGAATCTCTAACCCTGCCCGAAGGATTGAAGATCATCGGATACGGTGCATTTTACTTTGCTATAATCCATGATACCCTTGTGCTCCCTGTTTCCGTGTCGAGCTTGGAGGATCGGGCCTTCTATGATTTTGACGCTCCCGGCATTGTTATCATGAATCCCGATTGCGAGATCGGCTCATACTCTCTGTTTTATGCAGGTATTGTATTCGGCTACCCCGGGTCTGAAGCTGAGGTGGAGCGAATCAACAACTGGCCCTTTGTGGGGCACATTCCCGTAGACGGCTCTTGTGCGATCTGCGGTGCGTCTATGGCCATGAGCGGCCAATGCGGCGACGATGCCACATGGGAACTGGTACAAGAAACCAAAGGTTGGACGCTGTATATCCGTGGCACGGGAGCCCTGTGGCCTACCTGTGGTTTTGAGGTTTACAACGATCTTACGGAACGGTTGATCGTTTCCGAGGGTATTACAGAAGTTGGTAATTTCGCCGGCAGTAAGATTCTGAACTATGTAGAACTTCCTCAATCTTTGACATCCTTAATGCCCGGGGCCTTTTACGAATGCACATCCCTAAAGTCCATTGTGATACCGGATGGAGTAGAGAGTATTCCCACAAACTGCTTTAGTGAATGTGGAAACCTTGGAAACGTGACTCTACCTGCAGGGCTTCGTTCCATTGGTGACAGCGCGTTTAGTAATTGCGACGGAAAGTTTCGAAATGTGCAGTTACCGGAATCCTTGGAATCTATTGGAGATGGTGCTTATTATGGGTGTGACTATCTGGAGACTGTGACTCTGGGAGCCAATGTGCGTTCCATTGGAGAAGGGGCTTTTGCGGATTGCTACAGAGTGAGGTTTGCGGTATCCGAGGAAAATGCCGTATTTTCCACCGATGAAAATAAGGCCCTCTATCGTGATAACGGAAGGGTTCTCCTTTGTTGGCCCGGATATTCCGGCGGAGAAGTTACCATTCCTGCTCAAGTGAAAGAAATTTCGTACCATGCTTTTGCATTTAATCAGCGGATTACTGCGGTGACGATCCCTACTACGGTAGAAAAGGTAGGGGAGTGTGCTTTTGAATACTCTTCGATTCAAAAGGTGATCTACGATGCCGATTATGCAAAGGTTCCTGCCTTTTGTTTCTTTCACTGTGACAAATTGGAAGAAGTAGAACTGGGAGAAGCTGTTACTACCATAGAGGACTGCGCTTTTTACTTATGTGGAAGTTTAAAGGAGATCACCTTAGGTGTGAGAGTTTCACATGCGGATGTATGTGCATTTGCCAGCTGTGCTAATATGGAACAAGTTACGGTAATGAATCCCTTGTGCGACTTATTTATAGATTCCTTTGGCTGGATGGAGGGAGTAGTAATCCGAGGCTATGTTGGTTCCACGGCAGAGGAGTATGCTAAAGAGTGGGGATATGCTTTCGAAGCCCTGCCGGAGGAAAGCAGACCGGAGATGGAACTGACCGTCGAGGATTTCACCGACTGTAATGCACAGTGGTACCGAGATGGGATCGACTTTATGGTTCGACATGGCTATATGAACGGTGTGGGAGAAGGCACATTCGCTCCCGATAACACATTGAATCGTGCCATGGTGGTTACGGTACTGTACCGGGTAGCCGGTACTCCCGAGACAGAAGGTGCATCTGCCTTTGCAGATGTAGCAGAGGGCCTGTGGTACAGCGATGCTGTGGCTTGGGCAGGGGAGAAGGGCATCGTTAACGGTATAAATGCCACTACCTTTGCGCCGACTAAGGCCATTACCCGTGAGCAGATCGCTACCATCCTGTGGCGCTATGCCGGGGAACCTGAGGCAGAGGGAGACTTGAGCGCCTTTACAGATGCCGGGGACATCAGCGACTATGCCCGAGAAGCCATGTCCTGGGCGGTATCTGTGGGGATCCTAAACGGCACCAGCAAAGGAGAACTGAAGCCCACCGCCAACGCAACCCGCGCCCAGTTTGCCTGCATGGTACAAAGATACCTAACGAAAGAATAATTGGCAGATACTTACTGAAATAAAAGACAGACTCTTTCCTTTGGAGATCCCTTAGGAAAGAGTCTGCTGTTATAACATGACCGAGGAACGAAATCAAAACGCCAAATCACAGTTTATCGAACTGTTTGCGAGTCCGCACAAGCCCCTTGGCTCTCCCTCTGGGAGAGCTGTCGCCCTTGGGCGACTGAGAGGGCAGTATGCAGTAGAAATTAGAACCAACTATCAGAGAAAGTACCGGATCCTTCTCTGCCTACTACGAAATCTGTACAAAAACGGGAATCCCTACTGCCCTCTCCGCCGCAGTCGCGGCACCTCTCCCATTGGAGAGGCAAGGGCCTTTACCAACTTGGCAAACAACTCCATAAACGGGAATTTGAACGATAAATCACAGTTTAGGTTATATACTTTAGTAAGCAAGTCTACAGATATTGTGTTATGTCGAAATATCGAATATGCCTTGTAGGGGCGAAGCTGTGTCTTCGCCCGTGGCAGTATCGTCGCAGATAGCAATTTCTCCATTCGTAAAAATCATCGTACCACATCGTAGGGGCGAACTGTGTTCGCCGGAAAATGTTT
>JAZSAO010000275.1:0-4350 GCA_045601945.1 Faecousia sp.
ATAATTGCTTTTTTTTGAAACCCGATAGTCTTTTGTGAAAACAAAAAATATTATCACAATAAAAATAGCTAGTGTGATACCTAAGATAACCCAAATTATCTTTTTCATCTCGCAATTCACCTCTCTCATTTATGGTCAGGACTATTCGGATCCCACGGTATATCACTTGAAATTATCGAAACCCCACCATTTGCATCTTTTCTATTTGCATAAGTGTATTTTTTCAAATATCCTCCAGGAGTAACAACATAACTATCCATATGTAACACAGGGGACGGTTCTGTGTGCTGAATTAAATCTATACTTTTTGCTATCTCAGAACACAGAATTTCTCGTCATTTCCGCAAAAAACAGAACTATTTCTCGCAACACAGAGAACCGTCCCCTGTGCTAAGAAGCGTGCTGCACAGGAATGGAAGAACGCAGAAATGAAACGCTTCCACGGAATGGCTCGGGCCAGAGGCTGGGGCATGCGAAGCTTACAAATACAAGTGAAGCTAACCGCGATTGCTGTAAATTTGAAACGGATCGCGGCGCTTCTGCATACCCAAAAGCCAAAATCAGCCGGGATATGTGCCCTCCCGGCCCCCGAAACAGGGAGAACAGGCATGAAATTCGCGATTTTCCTGCCCATATGGAGCCGAAATCTATGCACAAGAATCTTAAATCTGTGCACAACCCCCTGCTCCTGAAATACCCCCTACTTTTTCAGTGGTCTTGAATCGTCCCCTGTCCTAAGACGCCTGACCTATTGGATCTTTCGATGCTCCCCATTTACAATATCCTGGTGATTGTAGTCAGGTCTTTCTGCGTACTCGAGAGGATCAATATTGAAACGGTCAAAGAAACAGGTAAAGTATTCCGTCTTTGCCCCACCACCATCAAGCACACCCAAGGCAACTGTAATGACCCTTTGCTCATTCGGCTGAATCAAAACCTTGGCTATTTCCGCACAACCAATACAGAAATATTCGCCGGAATCGCCGGGATCTGCATCGTACCAATCTGAATAAGTGTACTCAAGATAGGTTTCATCATACTCAAAAGGTGTCCATTGCTCTGCTGGAGCAATTTCGTTGATGTACTCTTGAAATTTGTCACTATCTTCCATCACAAATTCCAAATAAATTTCGAAGTCGTAGGCATCTATATTGGCGGCCTTATAGCTGTATGTAACATCCTGAAAGCAGTCCTCAATTTGTGCCGGGAAAATGGCTGAAAACAGTTCCTTCGCTCTATCGTTATCGCTGCTGCCTTCAATAATACCATAGGATACAATGTCTGTTACAGTATACCATTCTGTGGGAAGGAACATTTCGTAAAAGCAACATAAACAAAACGCTATGAATCCCATGCATATACAACACGGTATAATAAATTTCACATATTTTCTCATATAGATCCCCCTAAAACTCAGTAAATATAAAGTATATACTGTATCCCCCGTGTACACAAGCTGTATTACTGAACTGCATCAGATGTCACTCAAACAAATACACCACTAAATCATATGCGGCAGTTACTAACACAGAGGACGGTTCTGTGTGCTGAGAAGATTTGCAACTTTTTATCATCTCAACACACAGAATTCTCGTCACTTCCGGATAAAACAGAACTATTTCTCGCAACACAGAGAGCCGTCCCCTCGTATAATGGAGTCGTAGCTCAAAGTTGTTCAAAGTGTGAACCTGTGCTACACTGTAGAGGATGCTGTGGATCGGTTACCGTCCCCTACCACTCGATGGTTTAGCACAGGCTCCGACCACAGCCCTTTGCAGGATTGTTAATCAGTAAGATACCGCCTGACGGTTTATTTCGCACGAGGCTACAGGAGCAAAGGTGTCTGCGGATACAGCATCGAAAACTTTTGAACGAGAGGTACGAGTATGATTTGTGTTGGAATTGATGTTGCCAAGGATAAGCATGATTGCTTCATTCTAAGCTCAGATGGTGAGGTCTTGGTGGATGTGTTTACCATTGCGAACAATGCCAATGGGTTTCATACACTTTTGCAGGTAATCCGGAGTTGCACAAAGCCCTCAGATATAATAAAGGTAGGACTTGAAGCTACCGGACATTATAGCTGTAACATCCTTGGGTTTCTTCTTGACTGCGGCCTGCCAACCTATGTCCTGAATCCCTTGCATACCAATCTCTACCGGAAAAGTCTTAGTCTTAGAAAAACCAAGACCGACCGTGTTGATGCACGAACGATTGCAACTATGTTAATGTCTCATGTAGACCTCAAGCCCTACACACCGACATTATACCACAATGAGGAGCTAAAGTCACTAACAAGATACAGATTTGATAAAATTCGTGAAAGAACAAAACTGAAGCAATCTGTTTCTCGCTTGGTCACTATTTTGTTTCCTGAATTGGAAAAGTTGGTTTCCAATATCCATATAGCTTCTATTTATGCCCTTTTAAGTGAATTTCCAAGTGCAGAACAGATTTCTAAAGCACATTTGACACGCTTAAAGAATCTACTCAGCGAAACTTCCAGAGGGCGCTACGGCAAAGAAAAGGCCGTTGAAATTCGAAACGCTGCCACCAATTCCGTGGGCGCAAGGATTCCCGTGAAGTCCATGGAACTGAAACACACGATCTGTCTGATTGGAGAACTCGACAGAGAGATCAAGGAAATTGAAAGCGAAATAGCTGCTCTTATGAAGCAAATTCAGTCCCCAATTACCACAATTCCGGGCGTTGGAACCCACATGGGAGCTATGATCCTTGCCGAAATCGGTGATTTCTCCAACTTCGATTCTCCCGATAAGATTTTGGCATACAGCGGAGCGTCGCCTTCCACTTACCAGTCCGGGCAACTCGCAAACTGTCATGCACATATGGAAAAACGCGGCTCAAAATATCTTCGCTATGCCCTCTACAATGCAGCAAAGTATGTTTGCCTTTGGGAGCCGTCATTTGCGACCTATTTTGCAAAAAAACGAGCAGAGGGAAAACACTACAATGTTGCACTGACCCACGCAATTAAGAAGCTTGTCCGTCTTATTTTCGCCCTGGAGAAAACAGGACAGGCTTACCGATGTATGACTTAAACCCCTTTTGAGCCTGAGCTCACCAAATCGAACAAGCCAGCGGGCGCAGCGAACCCTTGACAAGCAGAAGCAGACAAATGCTATACCGGAATTTCGAGGGCTAACTGGGCTTGTTTTGTTGTACCCTTCCTCGCCCTCGCTACCTCGCTAACACCATTTGTCTGCTGCTTGTCAACGGGCGGCGGTCAATCTTTGAAAAACCTTAAATCTTGTCAATTTTGGGCTTGACTTTTAATAGGAAGTCCGTCCTCGAAAATCGTCATACGGATTTATTATTAGGGGAGAAAAAATTTTTCTGTTACTTCATCATATTTTTCTCCTGTTAGATAGGTCACAGTAACCGATGAGTTGTCATTGGATAACTCGGCATTAGTAATTGGAGTAACAACCTTTGAAAAAGGACTGCTGAATTCTGATATTTCGAAGTAGTAACGTTGCTTGTCGAAGATATCCTTTACAATGACTTTCCCACTCTCTGTATAGACGACTAGTCCTTTGTTTTCATCCCGTATGCAAGGAATTATTTGCGAGAAAGAATTATGAGCGGTATCGTAATAGTAGCCATACAGTGTACCAATTCCGGTTCCACCCTGTATAACAACTTTTATAAGAGTCTCCTCTATCATGGTTATGTTTGGTCGTTTTGTAATTGGCCCCTCCGTCTTTACAAGCTCTCCATCGTCTAATATGTAATAGTAATACAGATAGTCAGCCAACACGATTTTATAGTTATCGGTCTCTTCAACAACAGTTTCATTTTCGATGTGGGGGTATGCTTGATAGCTTTCCCGTGTCATATAGATTGGATTATCTTTCGGATTCGTGCATGCAGTAAGCAAAAGGACGAAAGCGAAAACTGCAATTGCTCTTAAGTTTCTCACATAAGTCTTCATTGTTACACCTCATTTATATCTGTAGAAACGGCCTTCGTAATAACTATCAACACCTGAAATACTGACTTCCTCTATATAAGAAAAAGTCCAGTCTGAAGGAGCACTTCCCGGCGGTGTCATCGTCGCAGGTGTGTAATATAGTTGGCAACCCTTAGTGATATCATAGCAATATGCTTTCATTACATCTAAGATGATCGTCTCATAGATTGCACTGCTTCCGTCTCTGTTGTTAAGATATATCATGCATGCATCATAGTTTTTATCGCCATATCCGTCAAAACCTGAGTACCGACAAACATCTGCAACATTTTCGCAATATGACCACTCCCTACTCCCGACCCTATTCAACGCTACATTAGCCATTGCTTGACGTGCCTCGGAACTTACTAATTTCT
>JAZSAO010000276.1:0-1822 GCA_045601945.1 Faecousia sp.
CAGCCTGTGTCCGCGGAGTCATTCCGGCCAACAGTATCTACAAGAATGACGGAAGGATCGTAGCCAAGGAACCGCGTTTTTTGATGGAACACGGCAGACTCTGCGCCTTAACCGGAAAGGAGGAATGGCAATATGGGTAAATATTTCGGAACCGATGGATTTCGAGGGGAGGCCAATGTAACGCTAACAGCCGATCATGCATACAAGGTTGGGCGATTTTTAGGCTGGTATTTCAGTGTGAATCGAGCCTTGGGTGCATCCGGGGCGAGGATTCTGATTGCTAAGGATACCAGACGATCTTCTTATATGTTTGAGAATGCCCTTGCGGCAGGGATTACGGCATCCGGAGCAGATGCTTATTTGCTCCATGTATCCACCACGCCATCGGTGGCATATATAACCCGGGTGGATGGGTTTGATTGCGGTGTCATGATCTCTGCCAGTCATAACCCCTATTATGACAACGGTATCAAGCTACTTAACAACAAAGGGGAAAAGATGGACGAGGAGACAATTTCCTGTATAGAAGACTATTTGGATGGGAATACAGAGGGGATTGGGCTCCCCGGCGGAGAATTGCCCTTTGCTACAGGGGAGAACATCGGCAGAACGGTAGACTATGTTTCCGGCAGAAATCGTTATGTGGGATATCTGATCAGTTTGGCACAATATTCCTTCCGAAATATGAAGGTGGGCTTGGATTGCGCCAACGGTGCAGCATGGAATATAGCGAAATCCGTCTTTGATGCGTTGGGTGCAAAGACCTATGTGATCCACGCAGAGCCTGATGGAACCAATATTAACCGGGATGCAGGCTCCACTCACATAGAAAAACTCCAAAAGCTTGTAGTAGAGAAAGGATTGGATGTGGGTTTTGCTTATGACGGAGATGCGGATCGGTGTCTGTGTGTGGATGAGAAGGGGAATGTAGTCAATGGGGATCATATTTTATACATTCTCGGATGCTATATGCAGGAGCGAGGACAGCTTGCGAATCATACGGTTGTAACAACGGTGATGTCTAATTTCGGGCTGTATAAGGCATTGGAGGCTAAGGGGATCTCTTATGCAAAAACGCAGGTGGGAGACAAATACGTATATGAATATATGATGCAGAACGGATGTCGTCTGGGAGGCGAGCAGTCCGGTCATATTATCATTCAAAAGTATGGAACTACGGGGGATGGGATCCTTACGAGTTTGAAAATGATGGAGGTTATGTTGGGGAGAAAACAAAGCCTCAGCGACCTGTGTAAAGAAATTACCATGTATCCCCAAGTGCTGAAAAACATTCGGGTTCGTTCCAAAACAGAGGCAATGGCAGATCCTGCGGTACAAAAGGCCGCGGAGGAGGTTGCAGGGGCTTTAGGTGACGGAGGACGGATCCTTTTACGAGAATCCGGAACGGAGCCGGTGCTCCGTGTAATGGTGGAGGGTGCGGAAGAAAGGCTCTGTCGGCAGTATGTGGATAGGATCATCCGTGTGATCTGCGCCGGCGGTCACGGAGAGGGGATAGAATCGGCAGAAGGAAGAAACGTGGAAACGCAGAACCAATAATAAAAAGGACAGAATTCTCACGTGGATGAGGATTCTGTCCTTTGTTACAGAGGGGTTAGGAAGCGTTGTTGCTATTCGGCAAGGTCGGAGTCGGCAAGTGCAGCATCTTTGAGATCGGGGGCGTACAGCAATTGCAGTCCGTGGATAAAGGAAAGAAGCAGCAGGGAAATGCCGATCAAGGACTCGCCGGTATTTCCGAAATAGTCGGGTAGCGAAACGGCATAGAAGAATGCGGAGCACAGACACCAGAAAAGGGTGATTCTGC
>JAZSAO010000277.1:0-6022 GCA_045601945.1 Faecousia sp.
TCTCTGCCTACTACGAAATCGGTACAAAATTGGGAATCCCTACTGCCCTCTCCGCCGCAGTCGCGGCACCTCTCCCATTGGAGAGGCAAGGGCGGTTACCAACTTGGTGAACAGTTCGACAAACGAAAACATGAACACCCATATGCAAATGCATTTTCCCTTACTATATCATTTTATTTGAGGAGGAATCCTATATATGAAACGTTTCATAGCCTTTTTGCTGACTCTCTGCCTGTGTCTGCCTCTGTTCGGAGGCTCCCTCCCGGAGGTAATCGCTGCCGAGACCCTGACCTACGATGAGATCATCGCCGCCGCATCCATCGTCAAGCTGAACATGGACGAAAATGTTCTCCCCAACACCATTCCTGCAGGTAACACCACTATCACCCCCGCCCAGTTCGAGTATCTGGCCTGTCACGTTCTCATTGGTATCAATGGTGGTACCACAAGTGGAAACGTAAATGTTCTCCCTATGTCCGAAGCCCCCAATCCCACCGGTACCGCGACCGCCGGAAAGGTTACCGTAGCAGATATCACTACCATGGCTACCAAGATCATCCCCTTTATGGAAACGAACGGTCATGGCCCCAACTATTCTACAAGTTCTGCAATTGGTCAGATGCACTATTTCGATGTAGTCTATACCCTCGCCAGAAATCTCCACTTCTACGCCGAAAACGGCAGACTGCCCAACTACTGTGAAATAACCAAGTGGAAGGGCACCTATGGTGAAAATGTTCTCTTTGAGATCCCCGGCTTGGATCAAGAAGCAACCATGGCTTCCACAGAACTGTACCAGCTTCCTGCTAAGTACCCCCGTGCCAGCGGTGACTATTACCAGAATATGTCCTACGTGGTCAAGACCCGTCAGGGAAAGATCATCGTCATCGACGGCGGCTACAAAACCGATGACCACGATCCCAAATATCTCTACTCCTTCCTCCAAAAGATCACGGGGAAATCCATTCCTCACGTAGATGCATGGTTCTTCACCCACAACCACAACGACCACTACGGCGCATTCTTAGGCATTGCCAATCTCTATCCCACCGGTATTACCGTCGATACCATTTATCACCGTCTCCCCACTGCAAATGAGATCACCACCTATTTCTCCGGGGACAAGCCCACAGACAGAGTCACCGCCCTGTCCTACATTCCCAATGCCGCTAAGAAGCTGAAGAATGCCGAAGGCGGTGCCGTCAAGTTCGTCACCCTCAGTTCCCTGATTTCCGGTGGTTGTAATTCTACTTTGGACATTGACGAGGTGCATATTGACGTTCTCATGACCTGCGAAGATCTGTTCCGTGAATGTGACACCGATACCGCCAAGTATTCCGGCACTCTTGCCAATTCCGCTTATCCCGCATTCTCTAACAAGACCCTGAAACAGCTGGTCAGCACCAATTTCAACGAATCCAGCTGTGTCTTCCGTATGACTCTTCCCGGCAAGACCGTCCTCATTACCGGCGATGCCGCCTTTGCTTGCGGCGTTGTCCTTCAGAAATACCACAAAGCCGGCACCTTCAGCCTCAAGACCGATGTGGTACAGGTTTCCCACCATGGACAGCAGGGTTTGCAGAAGGCTGTCTACACCCTCGTAGATGCAGACGTTGCCCTGTGGCCCGCTCCCTCTTGGGTCTATAACGCCGCCCAAAGTGCCACCAATGTTCGTACCTACTATGCAAGACAGTGGTTCAAGGAATGGGGCACTACCAACTACGCCTCTTACAACGGCCCCCACACCTTCAAGTACGGTGTCATTCGCTCTACCAACGCCGTGAACATCCCCGAAGAACTGAAAGCCTATGTCTTCGATGCAGAATACTATGCAAACCGCTATGCCGATCTGAAAGCCGCCTACGGCTCCGACGAAGCCAAGCTATACGAGCACTTTGTAAACTACGGCATTGAAGAAGGCCGTTGCGCTTCCCCCTATTTTGACGTAAAGTTCTATATGAACCAAAACGGTCAGTCCTTCCGTGAAAGCATGAAGGGTGACTATGAAAAAGCATTCAACCACTTTATTGCAAATACAGAATCTGCAACCCTCTTGAAACTGTCCGAGACCTTTGATACTTCTTACTATGCCGGTCAGAACCCCGACCTTGCAGAAAAAGGAATTACCACGGTTCTCGGTCTTTTGGAGCACTATGTAAAAGAAGGCAGTAAGAAAAACGCCCCTGCTACCGATACTTTTATAGATCCCAGTGGTCGTACCTATCACGAAAACTGCACCATTCTCCCCGGAACCGCTACTCTGACATGGGGCGCTCGCTGTGATGCGTGCAATCTGGTTCTGGTGGAGCAAGAGCCTATCACTGCTCATACCCATACTGAGGTCACCGATCCCGCTGTCACCCCCGGCTGTACTACTACCGGTCTGACAGAGGGAAAGCACTGCGGCACTTGCGGTGAAATTCTCGTAGCACAGGAAACCATCCCCGCCACAGGACATACAGAAGAATTCCTTCCTGCCACCGCTCCCGGTTGTGAAACCGAGGGTCTGACCGAAGGAAAGCACTGCCCCATCTGCGGCGAGATCCTCCTTCCCCAAGAACCCATTCCTGCCATCGGCCACAGCTATACCTATACCAAAGTGAACGAGGAAACCCATATCATGGGCTGTAAATCCTGCGATCTTTCCGAAACTGCTCCCCATAGTTACGAAAACGGTACCTGCATCTGTGGGGAAAGCGAGATCAAGGATCCTATTGTGGATGCATCCTTCCCCATCGGTCATTCTTTAAATCTGGCAAGTGATATTGCTGTGAATTTTGTGGTACAGGCTTCTGACCTTAAGGATTATGTAAACCTCCATATGGTTGTCGAGATTCCTGTCTTCACAGGAAACGAACTGACAGGAACCAAAACCATTACCATAGAGCCTGTTCTTACGGGTAATTACTACTATTTCACCCTAACGGGTCTCACTGCTGTCCATATGGGAGATACGGTCACTGCCCAGCTTCATATGGAAAAGAGCGGTCAGCCCTATTTGTCTAAGGTAGATACCTACAGCATCGCACAATATGCCTACGCCCAGCTGAACAAGCCGGAAGCAAGCGAAAAGCTGAAAGCCTTGTGCGCCGACCTTCTCCGCTATGGTAAGGAAGCCCAGATTTTCAAGAATTACCGTACCGATTCCCTCGTAGATGCCAATATGACCGACGCTCACAGAGCCTATCTCAGCAACGCAGAGGCTGTGACCTTCGGATACAACAACCAAACTCTCAACGATCTGGAGAACCCGGTAATCACATGGCTGGGTAAATCTTTGGATCTGGATTCCAAGGTTGCCATTAAGTACATCTTCGATCCGGGAACCTACAACGGGGATATTGGGGATCTGACCATGAAAATATATTATGTAAACCAAAAAGGTTCTGTTTCCCAAGCAACCCTCATGGGTGCCGAGGTTTATAATGCCGCAAAGAATCTCTATGCCTTTACCTTTGACGGCCTCTTAGCTGCCGAACTACGGAGCGTCACAGACGTGGCTATTTACGCAGATGGGATCCGCCTGACACAAACCCTCCGTTACAGCGCCGACACCTACGGCAATAACAAGACAGGTCAGCTTTTGATCCTTTGCAAAGCCCTCTTTGCTTACTCCGATACTGCAAAAGCCTATTTTACCTAAACCAAATGCCGAGGGTCTTTCTGTCCCTCGGCATTTTTACTGCAAATCACAGTTTTCGCTCTGTTTAAGCACAAATAATCATCGTTATTCGCAGGGAACAGGCTCCGGTTATTCTCTCCACAATAGAGATTCCCAACTGCTCGAACCACTGCCGTGGACGCACAATCTTTTGTAGAGGCAATGTTGTGTCATCGCCTACGAACTTTGACGAGCCAGCCGCTCAATAAATGGAAATTAAATTGGCAAAACCGCCTTGGAAAAGGATATAAACTCCTTCTCCAAGGCGGTGTTTTAGGTCTGCTATTCGAAAAACAACTCAGATAATACTGTTTCTTGATAAAATGGTTAGAAAACCATTTTATCGCAGGATAAATATCCTGCACCGCCTTAGGCGGAAGAAACAGTATTACAGGTTATTTCTTGGCGGCAAGGCCGCTATGCCGCTTATTAGCGGCATAATAAAACGGTCAATCCGTTTTATTAGAAATAAGTATAAGTCGTGTTTCCGGTTCCTCACAGCAATTCTGTAGAGACGAGTCGCAATAGCAACTTGTTCATCAGACATTCTTTCGGAACGATTGTAATTTAAGGAACGTTTTGCCTTCAATTCCTATGCGAAATAATTCTTTGCGGTATCGGAGTAAGCAAAGAGGGCTTTGCAAAGGATCAAAAGCTGACCTGTCTTGTTGTTGCCGTAGGTATCAGCGGCATAACAGGTGGTCTGAGACAGGCGTGTCTCTCCGTTGTAGATCGCTACCTCCACTGCGCTCCGTAGTTCCGCAGCAAGAAGTCCGTCAAAGGTAAAGGCATAGCGGTTATTTGCTACATCATAGGCCTCGGCTTCGGCTACGATCGCTTCTACGGTCTCACCCTTTCGGTTTACATAACGCACTTTCATAGACAGTTCTTCAACCTTGCCTGTATAAGTTCCCAAGCTGAAAATATACTTGACCGAAACCTTAGAATCCAAACTGAGAGATTTGCCCAACCACTTGATTTGGGGATTCTCCAAGTCATTCATAGTCTCGTTGGTTTTGCCAAAGACCACAGATTCAGTATTGCTGAGGTAACTTCTGTGGGTCTCTGTCATGGCGGCATCCACAAGGGCATCGGTGCGATAGGACTTAAAGATCTGTGCCTCCTTGCCGTAGCGGAGAAGATCTGCGCACAAGACTTTCAGCTTTTCACTTGATTCCGGCTTGTTCAGCTGGGCGTAGGCATACTCTGCGATGCTGTAGGTATCTACCTTAGAAACGTAAGCTACACCATCTTTTTCCATATGAAGCTGTGCAGTGACCGTATTTCCCATATGAACAGCCGTGAGTCCTGTGAGAGTGTAGTAATAATAGTCACCCTTGAGGACAGGTTCGATGGTAAACGTTCGGGTGTCGGTTTGTACGCTGCCTTCATAAACAGGAATCTCTACGACCATCTTCTGGTTTACATAATCTGCGAGATCCTCTGCGTGTGTGGCAAAGTTAATGGAGATATCACTTGCCAGATTCAAGCTGTGTCCGATGGCAATGGAATCGTCCATAATCGGCGTTTCTTCTCTTGCAATGGGCAGAACCTCGTAGAAATTGTACACATACTGGGCGGCATTGGAACCCATACTCCATATGGTGAACGCATCTGCTCCGGGATAATATTCAATGTATTGAGGATACTTTCCATTATTCAGGTAGTTAGCAAGGCGGATATAATAGCCACCCTCTACAGGATCCAGAATAAACTCTGTATACTCATTAGGAGTATCTGTAAAACTGAAGTTGGGGTAATTGGCTTCAAGATATCTGCCGTCTCTTCTCAGTCGGAAGGAGGTAATGCCTCTGTCGTCTGTAAAGACTTTGACCAAGGCAACATCCGCAGACTCTGTTACAAGCTTTCCGTCCTCTATGGTTGCTGCAGCAGATGCGAGTTGTCCTCTTGTATTGATTGTAGTGGTAAGCGCCAACCCATCCCCGGGACAGTAAATTGCCACAAATCCTTCCGAATCATCAGACGTTGCCTGCTCCTTACCGCAATTGATGCACCAACCGTCCTCATAACTGTGTTCCCCACCTAATGCAGGAATGGTTTCTGTCCTGCTCACTCCGCAATCGGTACAGGTAAAGATTTTTTCACCGAAATTCGTGCAAGTTACAGGAATAGTCACTTCCTCATTCCATGTATGAGTGTGAACCTCGTAGAAATTGTACACATACTGGGCATCATCAGAGAACAGACCCCATATGGTGTACGCATCTGCTCCGGAGTAGTAATCGATATATTGGGGTCTTGTTCCATTATACAGGTAGTTTGCAAGGCGGATATAATAGCCACCCTCTACAGGATCCAGAATAAACTCTGTATACTCATTAGGAGTATCTGTAAAACTGA
>JAZSAO010000278.1:0-41230 GCA_045601945.1 Faecousia sp.
ACAAGATCCTAAGGCAGGGTTTCCGTACACGGATGCAGACGCTCCGACTCCAAGAGGCGCAGACGCAGTACAAGAAGCTCGGCGGAGATGGTTACGCTGCAGCTTTGATTGCCGAGGCGATGGACACCGATCTCAAGCACGAAGGAGAATGACATGCAGATAGCAAGACTGACCACACCAACGATCACTTATAAGCCTCAGGCTGTAGAGGTCGCAAACGTAACGAAGATTTTTCTGATACTCCGGCAGGGCAGCACCGTCATCGAGAAGGACATCGATACTGCGGTGATCACGGCTGACGGTTTCCAGTGGACATTCACTCAGGAAGAGACAAGGGCCTTAAAGGCTGCACGAGGCGGATACGCGAAGATAGACTACCTTGCAGGAGAGACGCGCTACACGACCGATGAGTTCCCGTTCGAGGTCGTAGACTCTGCGAAAGATGAGGTCATCGAATGATTTACGGAGACGCAGTCGTCCTTGATGGGGGCGAGATCAAGATCACAAATCACATCGACGGTGGAGAGATAGGAGCTATCTACAAGTCCGGAGATGTGGAAGTCGTACCGCTTTCCGTTACAGAAAACGGTACATACCAGCAGGCAGGAATTGCGTATAGCCCGGTTGAGGTAGACGTTGCAGGACTTGTTCCAACAGGCACCTTGGAGATAACCGAGAACGGTGTCTACGATGTTACCGAAAAGGCGAGCGCATCGGTAAATGTGCCATCTCCTATCGCCCGAACTTTTACCGAAAACGGCACATACGAATACCTCGGGGGTTTTTCCCCTGTGACGGTGAACGTTAGGGGAGACGTAGATCCTTACGAAATAGGGGCAAACGAAATAGTCACCGTGAACGTCACCAAGACCGCAAAGCCCATACTGCCCACGGGATATACGCTTGTTGAATACATACGGGCGAACGGAACGCAGTACATCGACACAGGTGTTATTGCCAACTCGCCAAGGACGGCGCAGTTCGATGTTGAGTTTATGTCGAGGGGTGTCACGCAAACACCTTGTGGGGCGCAGAAAAATACTGCGAACGCAATGGTGTTCGCAAACATCTATTACGGCGGACTTACATTCTCCTATGGCGGCTCATCGTCTGTCTTGATAACATTGACCGCAAACAAGTTGTACAAGTTCGTCACAACTTTGCGGAACGGCTATCAAACATTAGCACTTGACGGAGCAAACCAAGGACAGACCACTAAATCGGGCGACCTTGTTAATGACATTCCGTTTTATCTTTTCGCAAACAACAACAACGGCACACCAACTGGATTATGTGACGCACGGATTTATCGTTGTGTTATCCACAACGGCAATGGTATCACGGCTCCAAAACTTTGCGACCTTGTTCCGTGCCTTGAAGAAGCAACGGGCAAATACGGAATGTACGACCTTGTTTCTAATACTTTCAAGGGCAACCAAGGAACAGGCGACTTCACAGGCGGTCCAGAAGTGCAGAACTTTTCCGCATCAATTAGCGGGTTTACATCAAGCGAGGAAACGATGGTAGCGGACAACCTTGGCTTGATATTTGAAACATAAGCGCATATTCAGCAGTTATTCAGTCTATTTAGGAGGAAAACAATGAACAAGAAATGGTGGAAGTACGCAGGTATCCGCGCGATTAAGACCGTCTGTCAGACGGCCATAGCTACCATAGGCACGGCTGCGGTCCTGTCCGAGGTCAATTGGCTTGCTGTGGCAAGCGCTTCGGTCCTGGCAGGCATTCTGTCGCTCTTGACGAGCCTGGCAGGGATCCCGGAAGTCGACAAGGATGAGGCGGAGGAGTAACTATGGAATACGATATTCACAGTCCGTACTATGTCCGGAAAGCCAACGGCGGTCTGTCGCCGTGTATAGAGGGCAACAACACATATGGCCTGCGTCCGTTCCCTGGGTCCGTCCTGGTCAATTGCGTGGGATGGTCCTCAGGCCGCTTCAACCAAAAAATCTTTGGGGACGAGCATCCGCAGTTCAAGTACCTGGGCAACCGCAACGCCGTGGACTTCACGAAGTTCGTGGATCTGCAGGGACTCGATTGGGGTATGACTCCAAAGGTCGGGGCCTGCATGGTCTGGAGCCACGGCGAGGGTCATGTGGCCATCGTGGAGGAGGTCATCAGCGACACCGAGGTCATCACGAGCGAGAGCGGCTGGTCGTACAGAACCGGTCCTATCGTTCGCGAGATCCGCAGAACCAAGGGTGGCAACGGAAGGTGGGGGTATTCGTATCCGTTTCTGATGTTCATCTACCCACCTGCACCGCCGACACCGCCGACTCCGGATGAGCCGATCTACTACACCGTAGTCCGGGGAGATAATCTGACCAAGATTGCGACAAGGTACAACACGACCGTTCAGCAGCTCGTGGTTTGGAACAACATCAAGAATCCCAACCTCATCTTCCCAGGTCAGAGGCTTATCGTGGGCAAGAAGTCGCCGACGCCACCTGAACCGGAGAAGCAGTATTACACCGTGGTCCGGGGAGACAACCTTACAAAGATAGCTCGGAGGTTTGGCTGCACCGTCCAGGACCTCGTGTTCTGGAACAATATCCCGAATGCCAACCTCATCTATCCAGGGCAGGTTTTACGGGTCAAATAAGCAGGGTGGTATTACTTATCCACCTTTGCAGGAAAGTCGCTGAAACGGGCGATTTTCGGCCTTGCAAGTACATACTATTATCTATTTAGCGGAGCATTATGCTCCGCTTTTTTTATTTGCCCTGGGTCTTTTTTCGTGTTGAAAATGTTGCACATTATATATAAATAATTGTTGACTATGGTAGTCGGTGATGCTATACTAATCGTGATAATAGTTCACTATTGAGAAAAGGAGGAGTGAGATGTACGGAATGGATAAAGAGTTTGAGAAGATGGCAAAGGCAGTAAGAAAGGCGATCAAGGAGTTGGATCTTTACGACAAGGATCTCTGGTCTCACGCCGATCTCAAGGCGGTGGCAGCCAAGGCGCATGCCGACATCGTGGATGTAATGTTTGTAGCAAGATATTGCAGATAAGGAGAGAGTGAGATGGCAAGCATAAACGGAATCAGCATCAAGAACCTTAAGAAGTTTCGTGGTCACGAAGGAGAGCCTTTGGCTCAAGGTACCGTGTACTACAAGGGCAAGAAACTCGGTTATTGGAGTCAGGACTTCCACGGAGGTCCGGATGCCTACGAGTTTGATGCAAGGCAACTCAACGATGAAGTGGCAAAGTATCGTGAGTCCGGTCGTGTAGAAGAGATGTACAAGGAGTACACCGACCTTGGGTGCATCCTTGAAGACCTCGTAAACCTAATGGAGACCGAAAAGACATACAAGAAAGGTGTCAAGGCGGGATATCCCACCTACGTTGAGGCTAACGATGGATACCACGTATGGGGGATCTACTATAAGCCAAGTGGCAACGACCCGCTTAATGAGCCCAAGATTCAGGGATTCCTTGCGGAGTGCAGAGCAAGGGCTCTCAAGGATAAGACCGTTGAGATAGCAGCGTATAATGACCCGAAAGACTTTGACATCGTGTATGGGGAGGTATGATATGGCAAAGTGCAAGAAACCAATGTTCTATTTGTCTCACCGATTACCCATCTCCCCATATAGTCATAAATACAGGATTCGTGGGAAAGTATATCAAACGTTGACCAACACAAAGCGGTTCTACGAAGGGACAAGGATCTCGTTCATCCGCTAAAGGCAAATGACCGGAGCTTGATGCTCCGGTTTTTGTGTGCGTTCAGCATTCCGTTCAGACTTTTTGCAAAAATGCTGAATATTGATATGTCAAGATATGAAAAGATATGCCTATATAGAAAAGCCGAAAATCGTTGATATTCCAACAAAAAACCTTGCAACCGTTGATATTGCAAGGTTCTTGTCTTGGCGGAGGGCATGGGACTCGAACCCGTTTTGAAAAGTCTGTTATCCATTGGAATCTATGGATTCCTTGGGGTTTCGTTCAGCATATCCGTTCAGACTTTTTGCAAAGTAGTCATCAATTATGTGATCCACGGCAAGGCGTTCTTGTGAAAATGTGTGCTGATACACGGTTTTCATGACATGAGCCGTGGCCCATCCACCACGCTCCTGGGCATACTTTTCAGGTACTCCCAAAAGGAGCATAATAGATGCACTCATGTGCCGTAGGTCGTGGAATGAGATGTCTATTCCGTGCTTGGCAGAGATCCTTTTCCAAGCGTTGTATAGGGCGCTGCGAGTCTGCGGGAACAGATATCCATCGCATCCGGTCTTTATGTACCTGATGTACACATCGTTTTGCTCAATGAGATTCATCAGGTAGTCCGGGATCTGTTGCACTCGATTCCTGGTGGAGTTCTTTGCGATGCTCTTTTCTATCCATCCGTTATCGGTATATACCCGGACCTGATCAATGTAGATACATCCATTCTGAACGGAGCTTGCCTTAAGACCGAGGATCTCCGACATGGAGAAAGTACACCACATAGCAAGCAGACATGGTAGTTTTACATTCGACTCCATAATAGCATCCAGGACCTTTTGAGGATTCGGATATTGCCGTCGGTCTTTCTTCACTTTTGGGAGCGACACATCAAAGGATGTGTTGCAGATTCTATGAAGAGCTGCGGATACGAGTCCCCATTCGTTATGTACGGTCTTTGCCGAGATCGGCTGACCGGTTCTCTGCCTGGGTCTTTGGCACTCCTGATTTATGGCTCTTTGCACGATTTCGGCAGAAAGTCGTTTGACCGGAAGATCCATAAGCCCACAGAACGCGTTTTGACGCATTTTTTTATATGCGGTCAATGTAGTTGGTGATTGAACTCCGCACAGATCTATGTACCGGTCGATCGCCTGCCCAACGGTAAGATCCTGGGCGCTCGTCCTGACGGGATGCTCTTTCCGGTAACGTGCTGCCTTATACTCCGCTTCGTACTTTGTAGGCGCCGTGATGGATGTATAGTGCCGTTTGCCGGTTGGATCCTTGTAGTCGTAGATCTGGATGTTCCAACTCCCGCTTTTAAGTTTTCGTGCTTTTGCCATTGCGGATCCTTTTTCGGTCTGATATAATGAGCATGCAAAGACTCACACCAAACCAATCTCACTCTTTGCAGAGCCGTTCGTGCCACCGGGCGGCTCATTTTTTATTTCGGCCTCTTTTTCTGCAACCGGTCTGGAGTCGCAGAAGTGACCTTTTTGGATATGCTCGATCTCATGCCTATAGGACTTCAACTTCTTTGCCAGGGAGTGCCTGGCGTTGATATACACATTGTAGTTGCCATCCTCATCTTCAGCAGTAAGAGCGCCTATAGAGTAGTCAAGCGGTATCTCTCTCACGAATATGTCATCCATTGGGATCTCCTTTGCATAGAGATTGTACCATTCCGGATGTGCAAAAATCTGTACTACCTTTTTCCCTTTAAGAAGTTGATGTAGTCCACCGCAGCCTTTATCTCTTCTTCGGTCGCATCCTGGGCTGCATCAAATAGAATCTTGTGCCGGTCGTAGATCGATTGCATAAGCTGCTCTTTGGGAATATCCTTTTCCCATCCCATTAGCCATTCCGGGGTGGTCCAAAGAGCCTCTGCTATCATTTGAATCTTTGATATTGGGAAGTTCTTTCCTCCGCTTTCAATATACGAGATGGTGGATCTATCTTTGTATCCAATCTTCCGGGCAAGATCTTCTTGTGACATATTCAGTTCTATACGCCTTTGTTTTATTCTGTCACCTATAGTCATTTTCAACACCTCTTGACTTATAATAACACTACTGTGAAACCATTTCAACAATATGTTAATATTTTTGTTGACCATTGGACCCGTCCATGTTATTATAAATGTGTCTATTAGACACGGAAAGGAGGGAATAATGGTGGATACAAGACTTCTGAAGTCGCATATGGTCAAGGTTGGAAAGACGGGAGTAGATATGGCTTCCGCTCTTGGGATCTGCTATGCGTCATGGGTCAACAAGTCATCCGGTAAAAGAGATTTCACACTTGCTCAAGTGTTGAAGATAAAGGAATTACTATCTTTATCCAACGAGCAGGCATGTGAGATTTTTTTTAACTGAAAGCGTGACTATCAGGCACATCGTTGAGAGTGAGGTGGTGAGATGTATAACGATGAAAAATTACTCACGGTCGCAGAGCTTATGGAGCTTTTGGGTGTGGGTAAACCGAAAGTGATGGAGATCCTGATGATGCCGGATTGTCCGCATTGGCCCAGGCTTAAGAAAAGATCTCCGTGGCTCGTGCCGTATGGTGCGTTTATGCGGTGGTATAACTCGCAGATTAAAGGGGGAAAAAGATGAGAACGAAGAAAAGAAGAATTGATTGGGTAGAGGTCCTTTGCGGAATCGCTGCCTTTGCCATCGTGGAAGGATGCTTTTTGGCGCTTCTTCTTAAGTTATAGGGGGTTGTGATGAAAAACTATTACTGCTACGAGTGCGGAAACATCTTCACAGAAGAATCCGCACGGACAAAACTCGCCGAGGAAGGATACGGACTTAAAGAGATGTACGCATGTCCGGATTGTGGATCCTTGGAAATCACCGAAGCGGATACATGTGGGATCTGCGGTGAGCCAATGATTCCGGGGAGTGGAAATTATTGCAAAGATTGCAAGTTGATGTTGGGTGCATCACTTCAGCGGTTCGTTGAAGATGTTATGGCCATCCGGTCGGTCCACGGTGAAAAACTGTCTGCCGACTACAAAGATTGCGAAGATGCTGCGAAGGACTATGTCTTGGAGGTGTGGGGATGACGGTTCGTATGTATAAGGAGCTTAAGGGCATCACTTTGGAAGCCCTGACCGATGAACTTCGTACCATTGAGCCGAGACTTGATATGCCGCTTGTCTCACGAATGGTAAACGGAATCGTAGCTCCAAACGAAGATGTGCAACAGTACATAGATATGTACACCGAAGGGGTTGCAAACGAAAACATCAGCGTTCAGGAGTCGTTGGATGACTCGTTCCTTGAGCAACTTCTGCGTGAGATCCGTGTCTGCTCCAGGATGATTCCTGCGTCCCGCGCAATGCTCTGCGGATACCTTGGTAAACCGGACAGAACGATTCGCAAGGGTATTGAGGAACTTCGCAGACGTGGATACCGCATTATCTCTGATTCCGGTCATTATGGATATTGGCTTGATGATAATGGCGGTGGCTATGACCACATGAGAGCGGAGATGCGAAAGAAAGCATTGAGCATTCTACAGACTATAAGAGCGATGGATGGTAAGGAGTTGGAAGGTCAGTTGAAATGGGAAGAGGTGCTTGGATAGATAGCGGAATATGGTTTGAGACTCGCAAACTATCACAACAAGAGCGTGAACTTTATCTGCGTCTCATCATCAACGACAACGGCAATATGGCTGGGTACTACAAACTGAACACCATCCACCTTGCTGCCGATATGGGGATAACCTTTGATGAGCTGATGGATCTTCTTCGTAAGCCAAGTAAGTATTGGATGTTTGATGAGAACACGGATCAGGTCCTGATACCAAGGTACACCAAATATAACGTAGTCCGGGGAAGACCGCAGGAGACAAGGCTGAACGCAGAATTAGCCAAACTGACTCCGTGCCGGTTGCATAAAGAGTTCCTGAAAGCGTGGGTGGAGTGTAATGGGATCGGTTCTGAGTCCATCATTGATGAAAAGTTCAAACGCTTAATAAATACATAAATACTATCTCTTAATAAGCATATATACCATACCTCTTACCATACCATACCTTACCATACCATACCGTGGTATCGGGTGGGTATGGATAGGGTATCAATAGGGTATCAATAGGGTATCGGTACTGAATGGTAAAAAATGGGGGGCAACCGGAGTGAGCAAAGGTGAGATGGAAGCGCAGAAGAAGCTCTTGGAGTGGTATCGCTTTGAGAGCCGAAAGAGGGCGCTTGAGTATGCAAGGTCAATGGATGACCTGGAGCAGCAGTTTAAGCAGAAGAGCAAAGTATTAGAAAGGAGTTTTAGGAGTGAGAATTAGGTATGTGAGTGAGGGTGTGTACTACGAGGCTGATGTCAAGGAAGTGGATATCCTGACATCCAAGGGTCTTAAAGGGGATCCTATTCCCGAAGAGGAATGGTCCCAGGGGTTCAGGTTTTGTGAGGAGGATGACAATGACGCTTTGGCAGATTGACAGAGAGATTGAGGATCTTCTTTCTGGGGCTATTGATGAAGAGACCGGAGAGATCAACGAGTCCGTCTATGATGCGCTGGATGCGCTGCAGATGGTGAAAGAACAGAAACTTGAGAGCATAGGTCTTTACTACAAGAACACGATGGCTTTAGCGGAAAGCATCAAGGCCGAGAAGATGAATCTTGAAAAAAGGCAGAAGCAGGAAGAGCGTAGAGCGGAGAGTCTCAAACGTTACATGCAGAAGTCGCTGAACGGAGAGCCGTTTAAGACATCCAAGGTAGCGGTTTCTTATCGCAAAGCATCTTCGGTGCAGATCAACTACGAGGATCTTATTCCGGAGAACTTCCTCCGGTACAAGGATCCCGAACCGGACAAGGCCAAGATAAAGGAAACGCTCAAGGCGGGAGGTATCGTGCCTGGGGCAGAGCTTGTTGAAAATGTGAGCATGAGCATTAAGTAGGAGGAGTGAAATGGCAACATTTGAAGAGATCAAAAGAGCGAACGATAGCATTCGCACGACGAACATCCAGGGCAAGGAATATGCCGAAGTGAATCAGCGCATCAAAGCCTTCAGGATGGTGTATCCGGATGGGTTCGTACAGACCCACCTTGAGTCGCTTCAGGATGGAGTCTGCGTTATGACCGCAGCGGTTGGATACTACACGGAGAACGGGGATGCAATAGTCATCGCCACAGGCACGGCTTATGAGAAAGAAGGCTCTTCGTTTATCAATAAGACCAGCTACATAGAGAACTGCGAAACGAGTGCAATAGGTCGTGCGTTGGGTGTAGCCGGATTCGGTATTGATACAAGCGTGGCGAGTGCTGAAGAGGTGCAGAACGCTATGCTGAATCAGAACAAGGTCAGCACGATAGGTCCGGACAAGGTGGCTGCTCTGTCTATGCTCATAGATGAGACCGGAACGGACACCGTTAAGATCTGCGAAGCCTACAAGGTAAACTCGCTCCCGGAACTTACCGAAGCGAAGTGGCTTGAGGTTATGAGAATCCTCACCAAGAGAAAGGAGAAAGCGGATGCAGAGCGTTCCGGTCAGTAAGGCCAAGTGGATGCAGGATAGCGAGGGTACGTGGATATCGTTCTGCGTACCCGCCGCAGTGGCTGCGGGTATGGTGTCCGAGGTCGAGACCGGAGAGCATCAGCTCGTGCTGAAGAAACAGAGCAAGAAACGCAGCCTTGATGCGAACGGGTACTTCTGGACTTTGGTGGGATCTTTATCCGCAAAGATAGGATCCACACCGAAAGAGATCTACAGAGAGTACATCAGGGACATCGGTGGAAACTACTACATCGTTCCGGTCAGGAAAGATCTCGTTGTCAAGTTCTGCGATGAATGGTGCGCCGGTCACGATGGGCGTATAGCCGAAGATATGGGGCCGTGCAGAAACACGACCGGATACAACAACATCAGGGTCTATATCGGTTCATCCGACTATGACTCCGTGCAGATGGGCAGACTCATAGATATGGCAATCGCTGATTGTAAGGAGTGTGGGATTGAGACCATCACTCCCAAAGATAGGGATTTGTTGCTTAAAGAGTGGAGTGGATACGAATTAGGAGGCAAACAATGAACACAGTTTGTTTGATAGGCAGGATCACAAGGGATCCCGAGGTCAGGTATTCCCAGAGTGGTACGGCCTATGCGAGATTTTCAATCGCCATAGACCGGGGAAAGGACAAAAACGGCGAAGATAGGGGTGCCGACTATCCATCTATCGTCTGCATAGGAAAAACCGCTGAAATGACCGAAAAATGGGCTTATAAGGGGCAACTCGTGGGTGTGTTCGGCAGATTGCAGACCGGTTCTTACGAAAAGGATGGTCAAAAGATCTACACGACCGATGTGATGGCTGACCGTGTGGAGTTCCTTTCAAGACGCGCTGAAGAGCAACCGAAGAGCGAGGACCCCGCATCACAGTTTTCGCAGCTCACCGATGAAGATATACCGTTTTAAGTCATGAAACACGTAGGAGACATAACAAAGCTCAATGGAGCGGACCTTCCGGTGGTGGATGTAATAACCGGTGGCAGCCCATGTCAGGACCTGTCTATTGCTGGAGCAAGAGCGGGTCTTGCCGGTGAAAGATCGGGTCTGTTCATGGAACAGATCCGCATAGTAAAGGAGATGCGTAATGCTGACAGAGAACGTAATGGGCGAACAGATTGGAATGTTCGACCAAGATACATGGTTTGGGAAAACGTACCAGGTGCCTTCAGCAGCAACGGAGGAAAAGACTTTGGAGCGGTCCTCACGGAAATCGTCAGGATCGTATTCAAAGAGGCTCCCAATGTTCCTGTACCTGACAAGGGATGGCCAAAAGCCGGATGTCTCTCAGGAGTGGGTGACGACGGTTGTGGATGGACCATCGCTTACAGACTACACGATGCACAGTTTTGGGGAGTACCCCAACGAAGAAAGAGAATCGCGCTTGTCGCAGATTTTGGAGGATTCTCCGCTCCCGAAATACTCTTTGAGCGCAAAGGCATGCGATGGGATACTCCGCAGAGCGGAGAGACGCGGAAAGGAACTCCCACCGGAGCTGGAGAGAGCGTTACGGGATCAGTCAGTTTCCAAGAGCGATTCGGAAAACCTGGGGGGGGGCAAGGGAATACTGATCCAGAATGAGCATACCGGAGCCTTGTCCACGAGCAACAACCAAAGCGTCTGCGCAGGGTTTTGCACAGAGCATAGTGAAAAAGCACGGGGCATAGGTTATCAGGAAGAGATGGCTCCAACGCTCCGGGCAGGCACGGTCCCGGCGGCAACGATGTCGCTTAACAGCAAGCAGCTCGGTCTTGATACGGCCGTGGAACTTGCATCCACGTTAGGAGCAAGCGACTACAAAGAGCCCCAAGCGGTTCTTGCCGTTGATATGGGTGGTGGAAAAGGATCTTGCAACATTCAGAAAGACAAGGCTCCAACATTAGCCACTACGCACGGTGGTGAGCCGGCGGTTCTGTCCTTGGAGTCAAACAGGCAGACCGCATTAGGTTTTAACCGAGAGCGTTGCGGTGCCGTGGTTGGGGAAGAGGTAATGCCGACCATCCAAGCAGCCGCCGGAGAGAGCGGAAACAACAAACCGATGGTAGCGGTATTTGCCAAGACCGCAAGACCGAAGTTCAAAGGAGATGCGGAGACCATCGTGGAGTCGGAGATCGCTCCCACGCTGAACACCTTTGACACCGGTGATAAACGCACGAGCGTGTTCTGTCTTCAGGGCAACGGCATAGACAGAGCCGACACTGCCGGATGCAATGGCAAAGGATGGACGAAAGATTTCAGTTATACCCTGAATACCATAGACCGTCCGGCGGTCGTTCTCATTGAAAATCATCCGCAGGACAGCCGTGTGCAGATTCGTGAAGATGGCATCGTACAGACCCTTGATGCCCGGATGGGTATGGGTGGTGGCAATGTGCCGATGGTGATAGAGCACAGAGATGATAGTGTTGGAGAGTAACCAAAACAACGCAACAATCAAGGATACGGAAATCTGCCCAACGTTGTCAGCGTCAATGGGAATGGGTGGTGGTTATGTACCGATGATCGTGGTCGGCGTAGATCTATACAACTACACCACCACGGGTTCGGTGTCAAAGACATTGCTTTCAATCCGCAGCGATGCGGATTATGTTCCGGTCGTGCTGGTGACAAAACTATGATAATGCAGATTAAGAATGGGGGGGGGCAGGTAATCTGCTCAAGTGTCTGCGGACCGCTTTGTGCCGTAGATGGTCCCAAGGGTGTTAGCGGAGAATATGCAAACGAAGGAAAGTTGGTAATAGAAATGGAAGATCCAAAGTGCATAGGAACAATCACGAATAATACATATCAGCTCATCTCAGAAGGTGATGAGCCTATCCGGTCGCTATTGAGCTGCGATTCACATCGTGGTGGTGGATCTGCGGTATGCGTCGGTAATGGTCAGGTAGACCAGCTCAAGATGTCCAGCAAGGTCGGCGCTCTCAACTGTATGCACGAGCAGCAAGCGGTGATGGAGGGAAACAGGCCCGTCGTGCGCCGGCTCACACCTATGGAGTGCGAGAGACTTCAGGGATTCCCGGACGGATGGACCGATATCGGGGCTTGGACGGACTCCAAGGGGAAACTCCACAAAGAGTCCACGGACTCGGCAAGGTATAAGGCCCTGGGCAATAGCATCGCTCTGCCGTTCTGGTTCTACCTGCTGCGTAGGATCTCTGCGCAGTATGAACGACCGGCAACGTTGGGATCTCTCTTTGATGGCATCGGCGGATTCCCACTCTGTTGGGAAAGATGCAATGGCCCCGGAACCGCAGTTTGGGCAAGCGAGATTGAGGAGTTCCCCATAGCGGTTACCAAGTATCACTTCGGAGGCGAGTAATGATAATCCTGACCGAGAACGAAAAGCAGAGACTTATGGAAGAGGCTGCGGAGAACGACGACTACTTCGAGGAGGAGGAACTGTATCCGGATTGCACGGTACAGATTCTCCGTCACAAGAAGACCGGAGAGATCTCCGTGGGATGGTGGAGGAATGGAATCAGAGAAATGCTTATGTGAGAAGATCGAGGAGGTTCGGCGTCAGCTGAACCGTCCTGGTATCAGTCCACCGCGCAAGCGGGATCTGACCAAGTATCTATGGAGGCTGGAGAGAGAGTATGGTCGTTTATTTGGCAGGCGCTATAACAGGGCGTAAGGACTACAAGGCGGAGTTCGCCAAGTGGGAGAAGAAACTGCAGGCTTCGGGCTACATTGTCCTGAATCCGGCTGTGTTGCCGCAGGGACTTGCGAACAGTTCCTATCTGCCTATCTGCCTTGCGATGATCGACATGGCGGATACGGTCGCACTTCTTCCGGGATGGGAACAGAGCAAGGGTGCATCGTTTGAGCGGGTGTACGCAGAGTATCAGGGGAAAGAGATCAGGTGTCTATGAGACAGTTGGGGAAGCCACCGTGTATGCTCTGCGAGAGTCGTGAGCCCGGTTGCCACGGATCCTGTGAGAAGTACATTGAGTGGACGAAGATTAGAGATGAGAGACGGGTTCAACGACCGAATTATGTCGTTGCGTCGTATATTGCTGATAAAAGCAGGAAGAACAGGAGGTAATGAGTATGAGTTGGTATAGTGATGGTGAGTACGATTTGTACGACAGGGATCCGTCGTACTGCGACAATTGTGCGGGTGGCAATTCCAAAGAGGAGTGCGATGCCTGCGCCGAGAGGCATCTTGAGGCGGAGTGCCGTGCGGAGGGGCAGCGTTGTGAGACGTGCTGCTTTTACACATGGGATGTCGTGAAGGAGATCTTTTACTGCGACAACTGCCGGAGCGAGTGGCACGGAGAGGAGTGCTACGATGATGGTTGGTGTAAGGAGTGGTTTGCGGAATGACTTACGAAGAGTTTATAAGGGACTATCTGCCAAAAGGCCATTGCCCTACGAACCTGTTGGGCGAGCATTGCGATTCTTTGAAGTGGGCGGCAAGGTGCAGATATTACCATCGGGCCTACGGTTTCAGGAACGCCTGCAGGAAGTGCTGGGAAGGATGGATAACGCGGCTTCGTAAGGAGGATATACCGGTTGAGATATTTGATGGGGAGGAAGAATGACAGTTGACGATATATTAGACGCTCTGTTTTTACAGGCAAAAGATCAAGTTGGACTATCTAAATTGCGTGACATCGTACTAACGGACGAAAGCATAAACTGTCTGTCTTTTAGGAGAGAGGGTGAGCTCGCTATTGAGTTTGTCAAGGTCAAGCACGGACGGTGGATAGTAATATCCGAATATCCAAAGAAAGCAGAATGTTCATATTGCGGTTATCCCGTAGAACACGAACTTGTTTGTTGGTGGGACTACTGCCCGAACTGCGGAACTAAAATGGATCTAACTGAATGATTAACTGCGGTGGCGGAATAGGTAGACGCATAGCGTAAAAATCGGGACTGAGCGTAGAGTACCGTCTGTACAGGCGAGTCTGTAATTCCCGACAGACATGCAAGGTGCAAATCCTTGCCCGCAGTTCAAGGAAGAGGTGGAAGAATGAACAGAGAGACATATATCCGAGCGGTGCTGGAATGTAATTTTGCGGGGTTTAAGGAAGAGATAATTGAGACTGCGGTTCAGAAGATTATGGAGCGCGCGGACGAGGACGAGTCGATAAAGCATGGACGGTGGAAACATCATCAATACGGTAATACCGCAGGTTACTATGAGTGCGACAACTGCGGAAAGATAAACTCTTATGAGAGCAGCTATTGCCCGAAATGCGGGGCAAAGATGGACGCTCCAAATAATGCCCGTTGGATAAAGCAACCTAATGGAGAATACAAATGCTCTGTATGTGGAGATACTACATTAGCACCTTTATATGAATGTGGCACTTGCGGAGCGCAAATGATGAGCGAGGTGGAAAAATGAGCGTTTTAATCAAGAATATAGAGATGCCGAAAAACTGTAGTGATTGTCTTTTTGAATCATGTCCAAGAGGGGCGCATTATTGTCAGATAGAAATGAGGGCAGTAGAGTCGCTTGAACGTCCCGGCTGGTGTCCGTTAGAAGATGCCGAAGCCGAGCATGTAAAGCACGGGCGGTGGATAAGGTGGTGCAAGGCAAGCATAGCCCATTGTTCGCTCTGCGAAACGCAAGTGCGAATGTATGACGGCTTTGAGAAGGATTGGCACTACTGCCCCAACTGTGGCGCACGAATGATGGACGAGGTGAAAGATGTCTGCACCGAAGTGTCTTGTGAGATTTTCCAAGCCTATAAATGGTGCAAAGCACCGAGTTGTCCACGCAAGAAAAGGCGGTGGGATACTTGCGGACTGACAGAAAATAGCGTTCTTGTGGATAGCGGAGCAAGGGGAGAAAAAGTGGATGAGGTGGAAGGATGATTATATCGTCAGACATGGTGGGCATTGATGGCGTCGTGAACGACCACGGGAAGGTCACGCTTGATAAGATCCGTGTCCGGTTCGTGGCGGACGATGCAGGCGAGACATTGAGTATGTCGACTGACAAGGAGCTGCAGATGGTCGTTAGTTTTGAGAAGGTCGATGCGCTCATTACGCATATGCGCGAGAACCGCGTCGAGCGGCCGACTTATAAAGACAGGCTTCGCAGGGTGGAGCAGGAATTGTGCAGGCTCGAAAGAAGGGTCGCTGTGCTTGAGGCGTGCTCGGTCGTTCCTGTTGAAGCGATGCAGATAGGCTGTGATAGCGAGGAGCTTTTTGCTCATATCAAGAGAGAGGATATTGAATGATTGAGAGAAGTTACGTTTTGGACAAGATCGTGCATGTCATGATGGAGTGTGTGGGTACGGAGTACACGAAGGCGTATTGGGCGCTTCACGAGCTTTACGATTATGTGAAGGGGCTGCCTGATGAGAGACCTCATAAATGTGACTTCTATGTCCGTGATAAGACTTCCGGATGGATCCACAGGGTCGGTGAGGATGTTCACGACGGGATCTGGGTGGATGGCACGGGTCTGCTTCACTACATGAATCTGCAGAACGGCGATGGCTGTTCGGGATGCAGTAAGTACGACGACGCTTACGGCTATGAGTTCGTGAGCAGCGAATGGGGGATCATTGATGAAACCAAAATACCAAAACAGAAAGATAAAGACCGCTGACGGCGTATTTGACTCCGCAAAGGAGTACGCTCGCTGGGTCCAGCTTAAGTGCGACGAGAGAGCAGGGCGTATTACTCTGCTCCGTCGCCAGATACCGTTTGTCCTGCTGTACTCGCAGAAGGGGCCGACAAGGACGGAACGTCCGGTCAAGTATATTGCCGACTTTGTCTATGAGCAGGACGGCAAGCTCGTGGTGGAGGATGTGAAGGGCGTTCGTACCAAGGAGTATGTCATCAAGCGTAAGCTTATGCTTAAAGTCCACGGGATTGAGGTCAAGGAGGTTTAAATGGACAGGGATGCAGTTTACGGTCGGGTGGTGTGGGTGCTAAATAACCATGAGGTCGAGGAGTCAATTCTCAAAGACCAGATCGGGCAGGAAGATGCAGCTCTTGCGGAAGACCTGGACCGGATCTATGGGGCAGTCGGTCTTAAGGGCCTGAACTATAGCGACACCAAGGTCCTCAGCTCGATCAAGCAGGACTCAAAAATAGCAGCCGCCATCGCTGCAGCAGAAGAGCGCAGACACAAGGCTCTTGAGCGGACTGCCGGGTTTCGGATAGAACTTGAAGCCATTGAGAGCATTTATAAGCTCGTGTGCTCTTTGGAAGGGATGGAGCGGGCGGTCCTGCTGGCAATGTACTACCCACGCAGGTCATATGGTGATGTAGCCAAGATGCTGGGATACTCTGTCCGTGCAGTATCCAGGTACAGAAGCCTGGGGATAGGACATGTTGTGGATTTTATAATAAATCCTTAAAAGTTGTCCATCCGTGTCCGTCCATGTCCATCCGTGTCCATTGACCTATGGTTTTGAGGGGGTATAATGTTAGTATCTAAAAGTGTATGTGACCATCCTTAATCATACCAATTACCCCTTGCGAGAGCGTCGCCTTATGGCGGCGTTTTCGTTTTCGGAAGGAGATTACCAATGAACAATAACAAAGAGTGGACCATCATAGAGCAAATGATGACCGGAAACTTTCTAACAACCGATGCCAAAGGCGATTCGTATATCAGAGTTCCGGATGAGTCTACACTTCGCAAGCAGGTCCAATACTTCCGCAGCCTTGGATATATGGTCAATAAAGAGGAGCGCTATTATGCCGTTCTTTCCAAACCTGGTATTCCCGGAATAATTGAGATCCAGACCATTAAGGCTGAAATAGAGACTGGCAGACACGCAAAGGATGCGAGTGCTTTGGAAACTATGAGAGAGTTATCTCGACAGTTTACTGAGGCTAAAGTTGCCGCAAAAAAAGCAGGAGCAATGGAACTTGAGTTTGATTTCGGTGATGGCACCAAGAAACATCTCTATTGGGATGGTGGTAATTGGGCCTATAAACCGAACTCTATGGAGCTTAAGTACAACAAGAACCGGAGCGGGATATATAAGGCAAAGTTTGATCCAAGTAAGGTTAAGGCGATGGGTGATGCATCTCCTATTACACGCCTCTATGCCAAGAACAAAAAGCATCTCCAGGATCTTATCCATGAGTATCGTGAAAAAGGTTGGATTGTTACAACATATCAGCCGACACTCGTAGAACTCGAACACAAGAATAAGCCTGGCATAATCGTTATAGACATTGTTTCTCGCAATAAGTAATCATGGCTAAGATGGGCAGACCTAAAAAACAAATATCGAAGCACACCTTTGAGAAGCTTTGCGGAATGCAATGCACTATAAGCGAGGTTTGCGCTTTTTTGGATGTATCTGAAAAGACGCTGGAGGCATGGTGCAAGGAAAACTATGGGATGACTTTTTCCAAGGTTTTCGACCAAAAGCGAGAAGCCGGAAAGATCTCCCTTCGGAGAATCCAATGGCAGCATGCCGAGAAGAGTCCGAGTATGGCCATATTCCTGGGCAAGAACTACCTGAACCAGCGTGATGTATCCACGGTCGGCGTTGCCATGCATGTGGAAGATGATCCAATCACCAAGGCGCTTAAGGAATCGGGGATCATAGACAATGGGGCTGAGTGAAAAACAACTCGCCATAATGAAGTTTCCCTATAGCAAGTATGACGCGATTATTTGTGATGGAGCTGTCAGAGCGGGCAAAACATCCATCATGGCGCTTTCGTTCATTCTGTGGGCTATGGGGAACTTTAAGAACCAATCCTTTGCCATCTGCGGGAAAAGCGTTGGAGCAGTTACAAGGAACATCCTGAATCCAATCCTGAACATACAGTATCTCAAGGACAACTTCGAGATGCGGTATCATCGGGGAGATCATCTTCTCGTTATAAAGCGAGGACAATGTGTGAATCAGTTCTACTTCTTCGGGGGAAAGGATGAGAGCAGCTACACACTTATCCAAGGAATGACTCTTGCCGGGGTGATGCTGGATGAGGTCGCACTTATGCCGAGATCCTTTGTGGAGCAGGCTCTTGCAAGATGCTCTGTGGAAGGGTCAAAGTTCTGGTTCAACTGCAATCCGGAGAATCCGAGACATTGGTTCAGGATGGAATGGCTTCTGCAGCTCGATAAGCACAACGCTCTGCATCTGCACTTCACTATGGATGATAATCCGGGGTTGTCTGAAGCGATGAAGGAACGCTACAAGACGATGTACTCCGGTGTGTTTTATCAGCGGTACATTCTTGGTCTGTGGGTAATGGCCGAGGGCGTAGTCTATGATATGTTTGACACGAATGAGAACGTCTACAGACCGGAAGAGCGCCCGGTCGACCTGCATTGGGCTGGTGATAGGTCCATTGCCATAGACTACGGAACTACGAATCCGATGCGGTTCCTGGATATATACGATTATCACGGCAAACTTTATGTTGACCGGGAGTATTCCTGGGACAGCAGACTTCAATATACACAGAAGACCGATAGTGAATATGCAGATGACCTTATTGCGTTTATGGGAGATCGGGGATGTGCGATCTATATAGATCCATCTGCTGCGAGTTTTATTGCTGAGCTGCAGCGCAGAGGTCTATATGTTATTCCGGCAGATAACGATGTGCTTGATGGTATCAGGCGCGTCGGTTCGCTGGTCAAGAAGAGAGAGATCCTTGTATGCTCCGAATGTGAACGCATTCTGGATGAGTTCGGTGTGTACATCTGGGATGATAAGGCCGCACAGCGAGGTGATGAGCGTCCGGTCAAGCAATCAGACCATTCGCTTGATGCTCTGCGTTATAGGGTGAATGCTCTGCCCGATTGGAGATTTGAGTAATGAGCAGAAGAAACAAGACACAAGACAATCAGCCGATGATACTGACCGCAGATGCGTACTCAAATCCGATGTTCAGACTCGGACTCGGTACACAGGCTCCGCTGGAGGCGGTAGAGTATCCGCTTACGAGGCTTACTGATAACTACGCAAAGCTTAACAGCATGTACCGTTCCGGTGGCATCCTGCAGAGCATAGTGGATATTATCCCGGAGGATATGACCAGGGAATGGTTCAGGTTGCAGGGAGATATCAAGCCGGAGGACATAAATGCGTTTGAGAAAGCTCAGCGGAAGATCGGTCTTAAGCGTCAGGTCATAGAAGGTCTGCGTTGGGGCAGACTCTATGGCGGTGCAGCCGGCCTTATCCTTATCAAAGGGCAGGAGAACTTCGAGAAGCCACTCAATATAGAGGCTATTCTTCCGGACACATTCGCTGGTCTGTGGATACTTGACAGGTGGTCCGGGGTATTCCCTGGGCAGGAACTTGTCACAGACATTATGGACAAGGACTACGGTCTGCCGAAGTTCTACGAGATCAGAACCGAGGAGCAGGGCAAGATCATCGCAAAGGTGCATCACTCAAGGATCGTGCGCTTTACAGGAAGAGAGCTGCCGTATCTGGAGAAGATAGCTGAAATGTATTGGGGCGAGTCCGAGATAGAGCCTATCTACGAGGATATCGCTCTTTATGATTCAGTTATGGCAAACATGGGCAACCTGACGTTCCAGGCGAATGTGGACACTATGGAGGTCCAGAACCTTGACCAGCTCTTTGCGATAGGATCCGTAGAGCAGCAGAAGAGATTCTGGTCTGTAATGCAGGCGCAGTCTGTTGCCAAGAGCAACTTCGGATACCGGCTTATAAACAAGGGCGATTCCATATCGAATCAGCAGTACAGCTTTACCGGCTTTGATACCGTCACGCAGGCCGTGCAGATGAACCTGTCGGCCAAGACGCATATCCCGGTGACAAAGCTTTTCGGACAGGCTCCGGCAGGTCTTAATGCTACGGGCGAGTCTGACATGAAGAACTACTACGATGTGGTTGACGGTCAGAGGGAGAGTAAGCTCCGTCCGATTCTTGAACGAATACTTCCGGTTCTGTGTATGTCTGTATGGGGCAAGGTTCCGGATGATATAGAGATAACATTCCCACCGCTGTGGACACCGAATGCGACAGAGCTTGCGCAGATCGCTGCGACCAAGAGCCAGAGCATCATCGGTGCGTTCCAGTCCGGGCTTCTTAATATGGGCCCTGCCCAGGCAGAACTTAAGAAGCTGGAGGATGAGACCGGAATGTTTGGCTCCATCGAGGACAAGTCCATCGAGGAGAACAAGGATAAAACATTCCAAGAGCTGCAGCAGATGGACGATCCGATGGCAGGGCTGTTCGATTCTCCCAAGGAGGAGGAAGAGGGGAGCAACGAAGAGAACCCTTTTCTGACGAAGGATGACTTTGATCCAGATCAGCCGAGAGATGATGAGGGCAAATGGACTAAAGGCGCCGGGGCAACAAAAAAATATGAGTGCGAGCGCATTAGGCCGAAAGATTGGTTTCCTGATAAGACGCCAAATAGTCACAAAGTTTTTGATAAGGACAAAGAATATATTGACTTGGATGGGACGCGTTATGTTGTCGATGGTTCAGCCGTAATATTTAGCCCAACAGAGAACGAACGCAGAGTTGCAAATATATTGGAGTCTCAAATTGGTGGAGAGCTTTTTCTTTTGCCGAAGGTAAATAGACCAGACAATGTTAAAATGGGTGACTATTTATTTAACGGGAAAAAGTATGACCTAAAAACCATAACAGGAAGCGGAAAGAACACATTAGATTCTGCAATAAAGAAGAAAAAAGGACAAGCTCCAGGATTCATTTTTGACTTATCAAATTGCCCTTTATCTAAAAAACAGGTTAGGGCACAAGTGAAAGAAATATTTAAATCCAAGCATAGGATATTTATAGATGAGATCATTATTATTCGAGGCAATAAAATCAAGGAAATCTATAGACGAAAAAAATGAGGGTCACCCCGGCCCGACCTTTCGGTTTTGTGAGCCACGACAACTCTCAATTATTTTATAGCACACAATGTTAGATTTGTCAACATGTTTAGCCGGACTTATGAGTCCGCTTTTTAATGGAGGAGACAATGGACACAAAGAAGACCTGGTTGATTACCCAGGATATGATGCAGGGACAGTTCGCAGCTGATGCTGAGTACGGTAAGTGGGGAGAACCGTTTAAGAACCCTGACCAGACACAGGTCCGTTTCTATCGCGAAAACAGGAACGGAAAAGTGGTCGGCATTAAAGAGGTCAAGTCTAAGACCGGCGGTCTCAGAAAAATCGAGGTTCCGCTTGAAGAGGTGGATCGGCATCTTTCCAAGGATGCAGACAACCTGAACGACCTGAAGTACAAGCTGCGCAATAAGTTGATGGGTGCGCAGGCAAGTGAGAAAAGCCTTGCGAACCTTCTGTCCAGCAACGGATTCAGCAAGATCCAGAAACTATCGGGGTACAGCTTCAAGGGCGAGAACTCCCGCGGACTGAAGGTGGGTATCACATACAAACCCATCGATTCTGATAACAAGGTCTTCAAGGTTAAAGAAGTGTGGTTTGAAGATGCCAAATCCACAAGAGACGGATTAGAGTCTGAGGCATCTTTTAGGGCAGAGTATATGTCTATCCTGAAAAAAGCCAATGACCTACAGAAACAGGCTCAGATGGCTTATAAGAGAGATGATCTCGCAAAAGGGGATGCCTTATGGAAGGCCTTTTATAAAGAGGCTGATAAGCTCGGTGCTCTTGTAATCGCCGGAAACAAGAGAGGCTATACAGAACCGAAAGAACGTATCAACTATTATCCAAAACCTATAGGAGATTCTAAGATGACAGGAGCTAACTATAGAATGTCTCTCGATGAGACGGCGAGAGCCAGGAAGTAAGATAGTTATGGATAGATGGATAGAATACAAGATGGCGCTTGGTGTAGACTTTGCTAAGTTCGCAAGGTTATATGGCTAAACAGACTTTAAGCATTAGGGAGATTTTGGCTCTGCAGCGCATATACCGCAGAGCCGAGGTCGACATCATAAACGAATTAGCAAGGCTCCGTTCGCGGGGTCTTGTTGATTATCATGCGGTTTCTGCGCTTTTGAGAGTACAGAAGATCCTGCTCACTATGCAGGATCGCGCCGGGAAGTATGTTCCGAAGATGGTAGAGCGATACTTCTATGCTAACCATCCGGAGCGGTACACCAGATTCCCTAAGACGGGCAAGGAGCACCGTGATGCTTATAAACGTGCTGCGCTGCTTTCTGCTGAAGAGCAGGACCTTATTTTGCGGCTTGAGAACGACATCATGTACAAGCTTGCGCAGGCATCGAACAACGTGCAGGAGCATCTGACGGGAGTTCTTTTAGGTAGGCAGGCTCAGGACATCTTCCGGCAGAAAGGCCTGGAGATGGTCGCTAAGCAGCAGGCCACCGGGATGAAGCTGGAGGCGCAGAAGGACTTCATTGAAGACCTGCAGCGGAATGGGATCACGGCCTTTACCGACAAGTCCGGTAGAAAGTGGTCGCTCCGGGCATATGCAGATATGGTCACAAGAACCACATCAAGGCAGGCCGAGGTCACTTCTGTTCTTACGAAGTTCGGTGAGCAGGATCTGTTTATGATATCCAAGAACGGATCCACCTGCCCTATATGCGCACCGCTTGAGGGTAGGGTCTACAGTAAGTCTGGGTCTGATCCTGATTTCCCACCGCTTGCATCTGCATTTGGGAAGATCAATCCTAACGGTCCGAATACGCTCTCGAACAGCTATTTGAACATACATCCAAATTGTCTGCATGTCCTGATTCCCTGGACGCCTGCAGGCAAGAGCAAAGAGCAGATCGAGAAGATTAAGAAGTTTTCGAACTTTAACACGAATCCGGTTACCAGGGATCCACGCAGCCAACGTCAAGTGGACGAATACAAGCGGAAAGAAGAGGGCCGAGCGAAGATTCTTGCGGATATTGATCAGTGGAAGAAGATGCGAATCGCCGGGATAGGTCCGGCATCGTTTCAGACCTTTTTGAAACATAAGCTGGCAAATGATGCGAAGTACAAGGAGTGGCTTGCGGCTTATAGGAAACTATGAAAACCTTGGCATATGACGATAGGAGTTGAATATGATTACATACTACGGCTCTCAGATCTCGCCGAACAAGGTCGAGACAAGTGAGGGCTTTTTAATTTGCAGAAACGTACCCATTGCTCGTATCGGTGAGCAGGACTATCTGGCACGAGAACTGCAGCTGCCGGGCGACCAGGACAGGCTGGTCAAGGTCAATCGCTACGACGTCGACGTGTTCGACAAGGCTGCTCTGGCGAGCTTTGAGGGAAAGCCTGTTACGGACGGGCATCCGGCTGACAGCGTAGGCCCGGAGAACTTCGCTTCTTTAGCGAAGGGCCATGTGCAGAACGTCCGCAGGGATGGAGCGAATATGGTTGCAGACCTTTACATCAACGACGCGAATCTGATCTCCGACATACAGAACGGAGTCAAGCGTGAGGTGTCTTGCGGGTACATGTGCAACTACGAAGAAGACGGAGACGGGTACAAGCAGACCCATATCAGAGGCAATCACGTGGCGGTCGTGCATTCGGGCAGGGCTGGACACGATGTAGCAATAAAAGATGCCGCAGCAAAGACTGCGGAAGAAAGGACTCAAAAGATGAGTAAGTTTTCAAAAGCAGTCCTTACCGCATTTGGAGTTGCGGCAAGAGACGCAAAGGACGAGGAGCTTAAGGAACTGACCGAGATCGCAGCCGATGCGCTGGAATCCGAACCCGCGAAAGCGCCGGAAGATGAACCCGCAAAGGATGAAGATCCTGAAGAGGAGAAGGCAGTAGATGAGGCTCCGGATGATCTTGGAGCAAAGCTGGACAAGGTCATTGACATGCTGGATTCCCTTTGCAGAACCAAGGATGCCGATCCTGAGGAAGAGACCGAGGACGAGGATGAGGAGGAGACTCTGGATGATGCCATCGAAGAGCTCGAATCCAAAGATGAAGACCCGGAGGAGACCGAGGATGAGGACATCGAAGAGGCTTCTGAGGTAATCGAGGACGAGGATCCCGAAGAGACCGAGGATGAGGATGAAGAGGAGAAGAAGGCTGCTGATACCGCCGCATTCCTGCGCAGAATGAGGCCGGCTGTAGCAGCGATCTCCAACAAGGATGAACGTGCAGCCGTGACCAAGGCGCTGCTTCGTGCAGTAAGGTCGAAGGACTCCAGCCGTGCTATCTTTGACGCATCCAGAAAGGCAGCGCAGAAAGCTGCTGATGCATCCGGGAAGACCAGCTATGAACGTAGGTGCGAGGTTCAGGGCAACGCATATGCGAAGCACAACCCGCACATCAAGAAGTAAGAGGAGGAGAAGTAATGGCTTCTATTCAGTTCACACAGAACATCGGCAAGACAATGCCGCACGGTATGGCGGGTAACTATGCCCGTCAGCCGGACATGATAGTCAACACATTCCCTGCCGGCGGAAGCGCTAACATTCCGTTCGGCGCGGCTCTCGGTCTGTCCGATGGTAAGGTCGTGGCTCTCGGCGCATCTGCAAAGGCATCCGACTTCATCGGTATCGCTGGCAGAGAGTTCAAGAGCGCGCTCAACTATCTCGACCAGAGCAAGGGCGAGTACGCTCCGGGTGAAGCGGTTTCCGTATTCCAGAGGGGCTGCATCAACGTTAAGTGCCAGAGAGGCACCGCCGCTTATGGCGGAGCAGTTTATCTGCGCACGACCGCTAACGCATCTTATTCCACCGCTGTTGTAGGCGGATTCGAGGCATCTGCCGATTCCGGTAAGACCATCGAACTTCCGTTCTGCAAGTGGATGGGACCGGCTGACGCCAATGGCATCGCCGAGCTTCGTATCACTCCGTTCCCGACCGTTGGTCTTGAGACCACAATGAGTCAGGGCGCTGCCGTAGCTGATGCTGCCGGTGCTGCTCCGACCGCGGCCGAGTTCAAGGCTCTGCTCGACTCTCTGCGCGACGCAGGCGTTATAGCAGATAGCTAAGGAGGTAAATCATGGCAATCAAGAATATAGGCAACTACAGCGCGGGAACATTCACACTTCCCGGAAACGGCGGCTTCAATCCTGGTATGACTATGGACGCCGCAGGCATCGCATCCGGCGGTGCATTCCTTGTCAGCGAGCTTGAGAAGAGAGATACTCTGCTCCGCGAGCCGCTTGACAGCTTTACTTATCCCAGAGACATCGTGATCGAGGTCGGTGGCGGCTGGGCTGACTATGTCAGCGCCATGTCCGTCGCTTACGGCATAACCGGAGGCGCCGGTGCATCTCCGGTAACCGCAGGCGGTGCTAATGGTATCCCTGTAGTACAGGCAAGCCTGGACAAGGGAACCTTTAAGGCACACACCTTTGCCGCTGCCCTGCGCGTTATGTTCCAGGATATGCAGAGAGCAAACTTCGTAGGCCGTTCTCTGGATCAGATGCTGACCGACGGTGTAAGGCTTGCTTATGATAAGCACCTTGACCAGAACGTCTATATCGGTATCTCCGAGTACGGATCTACTGGTCTTATCAACGATGCGAATGTCACCACGACCACAGCCGCCGCTACCGGAACCTCATCTGCGACCACCTGGTCCAGCAAGACTCCGAAGGCTATCCTTGCTGACATCAACGATGCCATCACTACCGCTTGGGCGGCTGCTGAGTATGATGAGTCGGCTATGCCGAATCACATCCTTATGCCGTATGAGCAGTACAACTACATCCTCACCACGATGGTGACCGATCTGGCAGAGACTTCCATCCTGGACTACGTTATGAAGAATAACGCCGCGTCCAAGAACGGAAAGAGCCTGTTCATCGGTGGATGCAGATGGCTTAAGGGCGCTGGTACTTCCGGTGCTGACAGAATGATCGTTTACAACAACGACCGTAGGTTCGTTAAGATGGATGAGCTCGTTCCTCTTTCCAGGATCATGACCCAGCCGAACGCGACCAGCGTTTGCTACGACACCGCTTACATGGCAAATCTGACCGAGGTTCAGATCTACTATCCGCAGACCTTCCTTTATGTGGACGGTATATAGCCATGTTGGTTATCGCGAGAGGAAACTTCCTGTTCCGCGATAACGGCGAAAACTATCTCCTTAAAGGAGGAGTTTTGACTTCCGTTCCCGACTGGGTAACCAAGAGCGCCTTTTTCGGCGCTCTGGTCCAGGAGGGCAGAATAGCCATCTCCGATTCCACCAGCGACAAGAAAGTCGTTAAGGCTATTGAAGAGGCCGAAGTCAAAGAAGCCGTTGCCAAGGAGCAGAAGAAGAAAACCACCAAGAAAAAGTAAGAGGAGGACTGCGGGATGCAGAGACAATTTTACGGCGTTATCGAAAGAGCGTCGAATATAGGCAGACAGGAAGGTAACTATACCGAAGCGATGTTTGCGGAAGACTTCCCGCAGTTCTTTGGCGTAGACGGACATTGCCATGTACCACCAGCCGTTCTTGCGGATCTTATCGCAATGACCAATGCGTCGATTCAGCCGGATAAGTGGCTTGAATCCTGGAGGTATGGTGCTGGTCTTTTCCTTGCGCATAATGCAACGATGTACCTGCGCACCTACAGGGACTTCACGGAGACTCCGCAGCTCGCTGCAGCATCCGGGGAGGTCATCGGCGTTGTCAAGAGTGCGAACCTGGGCGATGCATCCGTGTCTTATGATGATGGATCCACGACTATGGCTACGCAGGGCTGGGGCGACCTTAACGCAACGATGTACGGTCAGCTTTTGGCGACTAAAGCACGGTTCATTGGTATGGGAGGATCCTACGTCTTATGAACTTTTACGATTGGTACACAGATTCGATGGATATCTATCGGGTCGTTCAGGACAAGTCCGGTCCGGTCGTAAGGAACGAGAGGCAGAAGGTCTACTCTGGTATTCCGTGCCGGATCTATCAGGATAGCAATCCTGCGCCGAGCATGAATCGGCAGGCTGCGGATTTTCAGAACAACCTGAAGATCGCCTGCAGGAACGACGTCGATGTCCGGGGCGGTGACGAACTTATCATCACTCGGGGCGGCCGGATAGGACACACCGATGAGAAGTGCAGGGCGTTTGCCGGAGAGCCGCACAAGTATTACGAGCCTTACGGGGCCGTGATGCCGCAGCTCGAGCATCAGGAGGTTTCCCTGCTGCAGATGGAGCGCATCGATGGAGTTGATTGAGTATATCGAAAAACTCAGGAAG
This sequence comes from Faecousia sp., assembly GCA_045601945.1. Taxonomy (GTDB): domain Bacteria; phylum Bacillota; class Clostridia; order Oscillospirales; family Oscillospiraceae; genus JAZOXB01. The sequence goes on from JAZSAO010000278.1 coordinate 27,265, forward strand.
GCACACAAGGTGATCAGCGCGCATATCGATGATATTGCACGAGAAGCGACCTTTGCGGCGATCGAAGCTGCGACCGAAGCTACACCGCCGGTCGACGACCTGTCAGGGACAAATACGCGTTCTGGCGAGCTTAAAGCGCATTGGGCGACCGATTCATCCACCGAGCCGGAAAAACGCGGGAGAAAGCGAATTACGCACCTTGCAAACGGCATCTCGTATGCGAGTTATGTGAACGACGGTCACAGAATGGACAGGCACTTCGTTCCTGGGCTTTATATCAATCCGTACTCGGATATGCTGGAGTATGATCCTGCGTATCCTGGAGGAATCACGGTCGGTACGAAGACGACTTATGTGCCGGGTCTGTTCATGGCCGAGAAGGGTGAGAAGGCTTACGAGGCAGCAGTCGAGGACTTGATGAAGAAGGTATTGGAGGAGATTCCATGACTTTTACAATCGAAAATCTTGCGGATTCGCTTGCTGCACATCTGGCTCCGTATCTTCCGGGCGTTGTGTTTTACGAGGACCCGAATCAGCAGGGGACCAAGTGTCCGTGCGCATTCATCCAGCTTATGAACTCGGAGGTCGCACTTAGGCGGCAGAAGTGGCTTTTGAGGACGCTTCGGCTTGACCTGACGTACCTTGAGGACTACAACTTGCCCGACCTGCAGAGGCGCTATCAGAAGGTCGCTGAGGTCTTGGATCTATGCATGGAGACCTTTGCTTACGTTTCTGGAAGCGAGTCCGTCATCCTGAGAACAAAGAACCGCCAGGCGCAGATAGACCTGGACGGGCTGCATTATAAGTTTGACCTGGATGTTTGGCTTATGCCGGGCGATACAGGCACACTTATGCGGACGCTCGATCTTACCGAAGAGGTTAGTTATGGCAGCTAAAAAGTACACGCGCGAGGCAATACTCGCATCTAAAGAGTTTGCAGGCTATCAGCAGGACTTTCTTAAGGTGTTGCTTATAAAGCCTGAATACACGCTTGCCGAGGCGAAGAAGATCGCCGAGGCATTTTTCACGAAGGAGAAATAATATGGCTGGAGGAACATTTGATACCCAGAACAAGGTCAGGGCGGGAGTCTACATCAGATTCAAATCCGCACCGCAGACCTCGTTCGCGGTTGGAACTCGCGGCACCGTGGCTATCTGTGAGCCTCTGTCCTGGGGGCCGGAAGCGGTAGTTACGGAGGTCGATGCTTCGACCGATCTGACGAATATTACCGGCTATGCTCTGTCCGATCCTCATAACCGTTTCCTGCAGGAAATGTTCAAGGGAACGAACAGGACGACCGGTCCCGCGAAGGTGCTTTTATATAGACCTACAGCCGGAAGCTGGGCAAAGGCGACCGGTTCCGCGGGTAACTTAAGCATTACAGCGAAGTGCTACGGCGTTCGCGGCAATGATATCGTGGTGGTCATAACCGCCATAGTAGGCACGGATGACTACCGTGTTGATACTGTTGTCGATGGCATCGTTGTGGATTCCCAGGTCAGCGCTACCGTTGGCGGTCTTTCCGCTAATGATTGGGTCACCTGGTCCGGTACGGCTTCGGCTGCGCTTGCTGCGAATACAGGCGTTACACTCGCAGGCGGTCTTGACGGCACCGTTGCGGCGTCTGCTTATGCGACATTCCTGACTGCGATCGAGGCGTATCACTTCGACATTCTCTGCTATGACGGATCTGATTCAGATACTCTTACCGCCATGCAGAACTTCGTTGAAAGGATCGCTGCTGAGAACGGTCAGTATGCACAGCTCGTAGCAGCCAATATGACTGCGCCTGACAGCAGATTCGTTATAAACGTCTGCTCCGGTGTCAAGCTGGAGGACGGAACGGATCTTACCGCTGCTCAGACATGCTGGTGGGTCGCCGGTGCGCAGGCTGGTGCGAGATACAACGAGAGTCTGACCTATGCGCAGTATCCCGGCGCTGTGTCCGTAAGCCCTGTGCTTACAAACGCACAGTACATCGCAGGCATCAACGCCGGTCAGCTTCTGCTCTTTGCGGATGCGGATGGTGTCAAGGTCGAGTCCGATATAGACTCGCTGACCACCTACAACACAGACATCAGCAAGGTGTTCGCCAAGAACCGCGTCATGCGTCTGTGCAATCAGATCGCCAACGACATCTTCGCTGAGTTCTCCCGCAACTATATCGGCATAGTGAACAACAATGCTGTTGGTCGTTCGAGGTTCAAGGGCGCTGTCGTCGGTTATCTTCTGGACATCCAGGCGAACGGCGGCATACAGAACTTCACGTCTGATGATGTTGAGGTCCTGGCAGGCGATTGGATAGACGCCGTGGTCATTACCGTGGCCATTCAGGTCGTGGACGCTGCGGAGAAGATCTATCTGACGGTCGAAGTATCGTAGGAGGTTTAGAATGGCATATTTACTTGCGAGAGACACCGTCAACGGTGCGGAGGGTCAGATCTTCATTTCCGTAGATGGTAAGAACATCGAAGTGGCGAGCATGCGCAACATCACGACGCAGGCGGAGCTGCAGGATAACGATATGAGGGTCATAGGCACAAGGCTGATCCAGAACAAGACCAACGGTGCGAAGCTCTCCGGATCCGGCAACATTTATTACGGATCCAACCTGTTTATCGACATGGTTCTGCAATACATCAACACAGGCGTTATGCCGGAGTTCTCGATCCAGATCGTGAACAATGATCCGTCCACATCCATCGGTGCGCAGAACATCGTTTACTACAACTGCAAGCTGACCGGCACGATCCCGATGTCGATTCTGAACGATGAGGAGGCTATGCTGAATCACGACTTCAGTTTTTCCATCGGCAAGGCCGCAAGGCTTGAGGCGTTCAAGGATCCGGCACAGCTCGGTAACTGATCTATTTAGGAGGAAGTCATGACAGATCTTTATGCATTCCTGCATCCGGAGACTCCGGGGCAGAAGGAGGTAGTTTTGAGCCGTTTCAAGAAAGAGGACGGCTCGGTCGATGCGTTCATAATCAAGCCGCTTACCGCGGAGGAGAATGATGCGCTTATAAAGCGTTGCACCATTACCACCAAGGACCGTGGCGGTGAGAGGAGACGTATCGATTCCACCAAGTACATGAAGGCGATCATCGTAGCTGCGACCGTGCATCCTGATTTCCGGGATGAACGGCTCTGCGACGCTTACGGCGTGGTTGATCCTATCCTTGTGGTGGGTAAGATGCTTCTTGCAGGCGAGCAGACGAAACTCGCCGATGAGATTCTCGCTCTGTCTGGCCTTGATGAAGACACGGCAGCAGCGGAAGAGGAAGAGGCAAAAAACTGATGTCGGAGTCCGATCCCGACACGGTCTTGGCATACTATTGCTGGGTCAACCGGAATTGGACTCCATCGCAATATATAGCACTTTCCAGGCGGGAGCGTCTTTTGGTAGCGCTCTTTGCAAAGAGGGAAGCTGAGGAGCGGAAGAAGAATGGCAGCCGTTGAACGGGAACTTACGCTTGTAGATAAGGTCACGGGCGTACTTACAAAGATAATAACAGGCTTTGAGAAGGTCGATGATAAGGTCGATGATACTGCCGAGCACGCCGAGAAGGCAACCGATGGGGTCCTTAAGAAACTCGCGAGGTTTGCTGGGAAGGCCATTTCGATTGCCGCATCAGTATTCGATACTCTTAAGAGATTTTTGAGCAAGGGCATAGAGTACGTTCCGGACGACATAATTGAGCCGTTCTATGCAATAAAAGACTTCTTTGAAAAGACTCTTGGTCGTGTGGTCACATCGTTCTTTAAGGGCGCTCAAAAGGGCTTTGAGAAGTTCAGGAAGGCGCTTGATAGTCCTGGTGTGCGAAAAGCAATAATTTTCTTGCAAGTGGCGTTTGAGGCTATCGGCGCTGCGGTCGGGTTTGTCGCCGAGCGCATTGCCGCATTCATGGAATTCCTGGGAAACCAGCTTGGTACTGCCGGAGATTGGTTCGGAGAACTATTTGCGTTCTTGGGCGGATTGTTTGGGACAATTTATGTCACGGTCCACAATGTTGTAGCTGCGATTTGGAACATCATTGCTACATTAGCGGAGTTTTTAGGGAATGTCTTTGATCATCCGGTGCAGGCAATAGCAAACCTGTTCCTAAAGATAGGGAGCACCGTTTTGGATATCGTCATGGTTATTACCAGGGCGATAGATAAAATCTTCAAGACGGATTGGACTGCGAGCATTCAGGAGTTTCAAGGCAAGATATTAGACCTTGCAGAGGCGCAGTATTCTGGATTAGACCATCTCGAACTTCAGAGGCTTGAGACCATCTCGTATGACGAGGTCAACAAGTTCGTTGAGGCGGGACGCGGCTTTGGCGAGCGTTTGTCCTCGGCTAATATTGATAAGGAGCAGCTTGCGTCTATCAAGAACATCGAGTCCGGTGTCGGTGGTATCTACGATGCGGTCACGGATGAGGACCTGCAGATGCTCATAGACATCGCTACGCAGAAGTTCGTGTCCAACGTCAACCTTACGGCGCAGACTCCGGTCATCACGATCAATGGGGCAAACACAGGCAATACGGATGCGGACAGACGCGCTCTTGCGAACACCATCAGGGACATCCTCGTGGAGCAAGTCGCTTCGGGATCCACGTCTGGTCAGTACGCTTATGCGGGGGCATAAATGAACAACTACGGAATCTTTTTCACATTAGGATCCAAGGTCATAAGGTTGCCTATCAATCCGGAGGAGCTGCCTGATACGCTCGCCGGGGCGAACGAGACCGTAAACGTCCTGGGCATAGGTGATGTAACGCTGCCACGCACTCCACAGCAGCGAACTGTGGAGATTTCGGGGCTTTTCCCTGCACGACCGGAAAGTTATGTCCTGACACCGAACAAGTTCATGAAGCCGGAGGAGTACATCGAGTTCTTTAGGGGTGCGATGTACGACAAAAGCGTTCTTATCTATACTCCGGTTCGGTACATGGAGGATGGGACTCCGTTCGCTACGAACGATATGGGTTTCAGGTGTACTGTGGAGGGCTTTGAGGTTACCGAGAGGGGTGGCCAGACGGGCGACTTCTACTACAAGATCTCCATTAAGGAGTATCGGGACTACACACCTGCCATCGTTAAGATCCAGACCGCAACGGCCGAGGACGGTTCTGCGGATGGGACCGTTTCGAGCGACACCAAGTCGGTAACGCAGGAGAAGACTCGGGATGTTCCCAACACGGAGATAGTGGTTGGGTCGGTCTGCGAGGCTAACGGGAATTATTATTACACTTCATACGGAGAGGAGCCACATGGGAGTGCATCCGGCAGACGTTGCACGGTCGTTAGGATCGTCGACAAGGCTCGTAAAGCGCCGTACAACGTGCGAAGCGTTGATGGAGGCTCAATGGGTTGGATGGCTGGTTCTGCGCTTACTGTGGTCGATAATAATGTATGAGCTTTTGATCGCAAACAAAGAGACGGGCGAGATTTGGGATGTCGCCAGCATAACGACTTCGGAGGTGTCCGTTTCCACCGAGCGGTCTGGGAGTCCTGCGCAACTATCGTTTTCGCTTTACCTTACGCCAGGGGTCAAGTTTTCTCATGGCGACATCGTAAGGTTCTCCGTAAACGGTCGGTTGATTTTCTATGGCTTTATTTTTACGATCGAGCACGGTCGTTGGAACGCATGCACGGTCACTTGCTATGACCGGTTGCGGTATCTGAAGACCAATGCGACCTATGCGTTCTATGCGCTGACCGTAGGGGATATCATCCGGCAGATAGCCGGGGATCTTCAGCTTGATGTCGGTGAGATCGCTGACACAGGATACAAAATCCCGAAACTGATCGAGACGGACAAGGACTGCATTGACATCATCCAGGATGCGCTCAACCAAACGCTTCTTAACACCGGACTTGTCTATGTGTTCTACGACAACGGCACCGGTCTGTCGCTTAAACAGGCAGGCGAGTGGACTTGTGATACGGTCCTGGGCGATAAGAGTTTGGTCACGGAGTTTTCCTATAAGACTGACATTGATACGAACACTTACAACTCGGTCAAGATCGTGTCGCCGAACACGTCCACCGGGAAGAACGATGTCATCGTAGTCCAGGACTCTGCGAACATCGAGCGATGGGGACTTCTTCAGCTTTATCAGCCTGCAGACGAGGGGCGAAACACGGCTCAGCTCGCTGCGCAGGCTCGGCAGACGCTGGAGTATTATAACAAGATCCACAAGACTCTGGCTTTGGAGACTTTGGGGGTCGATGGACTTCGGGCAGGCATGATGGTGCGCATCCTGTTGCCCAAAGCTGGTTTTGATTCTATTGCGGCGTGGACTCTTTGCGAGTCTGTGTCGCATTCTTATTCTCACGACATGCACACGATGCAAGTCGAGGTTTTGGAGTTAACTGATGACCTTATTGGACGCGCTACAGAAGATAGTGAGTGACCAGCTTAAGGCGGGTCAGCTTACTGATATGGCGGTCGGCACCGTCACATCGGTGGATCCTTTGGAGATAGTGCTCGATGTACATCAGGCTGCTCTAAAGGGCGATGCTATCATCCTGACCGATGAGGTCAAGGAGAAGACTATTGATGTGTCCGGAGCGGGGTTTTTCCAGGATGTCAACGGCATTCTTTGCGCCGTTTGGGGTCAAGGCTCCGGAGGCGAGTCCTCGGGTGCTATCATCACAAGACCGCTTGCAGTCGGTGATAAGGTTCTTCTTTTGGCCGTTCAGCACGGTCAGACTTACATAGTTCTTTCGAGGTTGTAATGGCTGTACTACCCAAGGATCCGTTCGCATTGAACGGGAATGTCATCATCAAGAATGAGCCTGGGCGGACTTGGTTTATAGACAAGGAGTCCGGCATGATAAACGGCGAGGTCGACGGCTATGAGGCTGTGAGACAGGCTGTGGAGATACTGCTGCGTACCGACCGGTATCGCTGGCAGATCTACAGACCGTCATCCGGCGTTGACTACAGGAATCTGGTCGGCCGCGATCCCGGCTATGTGGCTATGGAGTTGCGCAGGCAGATAAACGAGGCCCTGTCTATGGACAGCCGGTTTATGAGCCTGGACAACTACGATTTTAAGGTCAAAGGCGATGTTCTGTCCGTGTCGTTCACGGTTAGGACGGTCTATGGTGATGTGGCGGAAACAATGGAGGTTCCGGTCTATGATTGATTTTTCCGGCAAAACTTATGCGGCGATCCTCGCCGATATGCTGGCAAGAATACCAGCATCTTACGATAAGAGAGACACATCTCCGATACCCACGGCTTTAGGTCCTGCTGCCTGGGCGATAGAGGGTGTATACCTTGCCCTGGCACAGATACAGAACCAGGCGTTCGTTGGCACGGCTGTAGGATCCGATCTGGACAGCTTGGCTGCCCTGGGTGGGATCACAAGGCTTTCTGCTACGCCTGCGGTAAGGCTCGGCGTCTTTAATACAGCTATCAACCTGGGCGATAGGTTCTCCACGATCAATGGGGCGAACTCGATCGATTTCGTGGCAACGGCGGCAACTGCGGATCCGCTTGAATGGTGGCTTACTGCAGAAACTCCCGGCACAATAGGCAACCAATACACAGGCAACATCCTGCCGATATCGACGATTCAGGGTCTGACCTCGGCGCAGATCACAGACATTATTGTCAGCGGATCTGATGCGGAGACGGATGAGCAGCTCCGCACGAGGCTTGTGCAGGCGCTTACCGATAGGCCATTTGCTGGCAACATTGCTGCGTATAAGGATGCGCTTCTGGAACTTACGGAGATCAATGGAACATCCGTCAGGGTAGGGGGTGTTCAGGTCTATCCGACCTGGAATGGAGGAGGTACGGTCAAGTGTTCCGTCGTGGGCGCTGACCATCTTCCTGTTTCAAGCGCACTACTGACGCTGATTCAGGACTATGTGGATCCTTCGGTCAACTCTGCGGATGGCATCGGTATTGCGCCGATAGGGGCGGAGGTTACTATCTCAACACCGAGCGCCGCGACAGTAAACATCACGGCTACGGTCACGCATACTCCCGGCACAACGCTTGCGGATATACAGTCGCAGGCGGCTGTTGAGATTGGAGAGTATCTTGCGGATGTCCGTTCCGAGTGGGGGACTCCGGAAGCGGATGCTCTTACTTATGTGTCCAATGTTTATCTGTCCAGGGTCACGGCGGCCATTGTCGGGATCTCCGGGGTGACCAATGTGACTGCGGTAAGGATCAACGGATCCGCTGCAGATCTTGTGCTCACAGAAACAGCCGCCACACAGCAGACTCCGGTCCTTGGGACAGTAACGCTTACGGAGGGTTGACATGGCGCTCCGCATTGATACAGACCTGCACGAGGTTCTCCCGGAATATTACCGGGGGATTGCAGACTACGAAGAGATAATGGACACCGAGGAGAGCGAGCTGGAGGCATTGGCTGCGTTCATCCAGGCTGTCCATGATAACTTTTTCCTGCAGACGATGAACGAGGCTACGGCAACTGCCTGGGAACGTCTTTTGGGCATTTCCGCATTGCCGGGCGACTCGCTGGAGTTCAGGCGCATCAGGATCCTGAACCGAATATCCACAAGGCCGCCGTTCTCGCTCGGCTTTCTGTATGAGAAGCTGGATGAGCTTATCGGTCCTGGCAAATGGATCGTTGACATGGACTATGCGAACTACACGCTGTACATCGAGTCGGCTGCTGAATCTCAGGATTATGCTGTTGAAGTGGCTTTCACGGTCAACCACATAAAGCCTGCGCATATAGCCTATGTCAACAGACCGTATCTGTCCGACACGGCGCTTTTAAGCGAGACCATCGGTGCGAGCAGCCTGCAGTACAATTATGTGCTCGGGTCGTGGAACCTGGGCGCACGGCCGTTTGTGACGGCTTATGAGGAGGTCAATTACAAAGTGGCGACTACCAATTCTCTTACAAGCGAGCTTATAGGCGATGTGGCGGTCTGCGTCAAGGATGACATATCCAAGGCGAGGATCAACGGCACATCGGTCATCACGAGCGTCACGAAGACCGTATCTGACGGTACGGTGACCGTGACTTATACCGTTCCGCAGGGAACGGTATCGACCATCAACAAGGTCGAGCTTTTGGACTCATCGAACAATGTTTTAACAAGTTCCAATGTGTATATTCCGGCTGCATCAGCCGTTGAGATGAAGCACCGTGTTCTGGTCAAGGAGGGCGTATGAACAAGCCTATTCAAACGAATCCGGTCGCTAATGTTCCGACTAATTGGGCATCAGGCGACATCATAACGCACACGTCATACAACTCGCAGGCTGCGAAGATCAACGAAGCGTTGACCGATATCGGGGCTATAAACGACGCCTTTACGGGCATCAATAATGTTAAGGTCTACTCTGGCACGTCGACTCCGTCGTCCTCTGTCGGAGTGGTTGGAGATCTGTATATTCAGACGGAGTAAAGCATGGCTCTTTATGACATAACGCTTGGCGGGTCTACCGTTATTCAGGCTGAATACACCGATCCGACTGCGGAGCGATCCAAGGGCGGTGTCCGGCTTTCAATAACAAGCGCTAAGTATAACAATTCCACAAACAAGCTGGAGTTGGGGTATTCGGTCGTGCTGTATCCACCGGAGCAGTATAACCGCACGGACCTTACGGCCGTATATGCCGTGATAGCAGGAACGGAAGTATGTTTCCTGCATCCGAGCAGCGGAACGCTGGTTTCTTACACCGATTCGGACTACCGAGCCGGAAGCAAGACGATGGCAACCGGAACGGTGGAGATCGCTGCGAATAAAGGCACAACGCAGAGCATCAGCCTTTATATTAAGGGGATGTTCTACTACGGCTGGACCGATACAAGGTGGAATGCCAACACCGGCTGTTCTGCCAATTCCGGGTCCGCGACTGCGCCGGTTCCTGGGGATCCGTCCGTTTCGGTCAGCATTACGAGCAAGACCTCTGCTTCAAGGGGCGGGTCTACGGGTAAGGCGACCGCTACTGCGGTCATTGCTGCAGGAACGAACGGCGGAAGCATAAGCAGCTACTCTGTTACCAACAACGGCTCAAGCACAACCTCTGCTTATACCAAAGAGGCAACGGGGCTGAAGAACAACACGTCCTACAGCTACAGTGCTACTGCCACCAATAGTTTCGGGCTGTCCGGGTCTGCGTCCGGATCATACTACCTGACTCCGGTCGCTCCGGCTCTGTCGGTGACTGCGAGTCCTGCAAGGACGGGCTGTACGCTCAATTTGTCGCCTACGTTCGATACAAACCGCAAACTGGGTTCTTATGCCATTCGCTACGGAACGTCCGTCAGCTACGGTTCTACGACTTCAAGCGGGGCGATTTCGGGTCTTACTCCGAACACCACGTATTATTATTCTGCGACAGTTACCGACTCCAACAACGGCGGTCCGTACGCGTCGGCTCTTACTTCTGGCGCTGCTACGGGATCCTTCAGGACGACCGGTAATGCACCGAGCATTACGGGTGTTTCGGTGGCGGTGGATAAGTTCAACGCATCGCTTTCAGTATCCGTTACCTGCGATACGAATGCATCTGTGGCTTCGTATTCCGTGCAGTACGGTACGACATCAAGTTACGGATCCACATCTTCGAGCACGGCTCTTTCCGGTCTTACTCCGAGTACGCTGTACTATTATCGAGTCCAGGTCACAGATACGGAAGGACGCACAAGTAGCTGGTCATCTGGCACGTTCACGACTTTAGACGATCAGGCGAAAGGCTGGTATAAAACGGCCAACGGTTGGGTGCGTGGCAAGGTGTGGGTCAAGACTGCGTCAGGTTGGACGAAGGCGAAGAAGGTCTTTACTAAGACCGATTCTGGATGGAGGTCTAACGCATGATCTTAAAACCGATGCTTCTGGATGAAACTGCGCAGAAGATCGTTCAAGCAGTTCAGCGGACAACGACCGGAATGGACGGAACAGCCACTTCGGATATAGTGCCTGGTACGGCTGCATCGGTTGGGATCGAGCCTGTTGTCCAGGATGATACAGGGCGAAGTCTTGTTGTTGCGCTCAATTCATTTGCGGCGGCTCTGTTCCATGAGCTTGGCCTTAGAGCCAAGTACCGATTAGGGACTACCGCATATTGGGCGACACAGCTTTCTGATATTCCGCTTGCCGGGGAACTTATAGTCTACACCGATTATTCCACGGAGACCGTGGATGGGCAGACAAGGTATATTCCGGCGTTTAAGTTCGGCGATGGGCTGGCTTATGTGGTCGATCTTCCATTCGTGGGCGATGACATAAGGAATGCCTTAAACGCGCATATAAACAATTCGACGATCCACATTACCGCAGCAGAACGTGAGTTCTGGAACAACAAGGTCCGCTGTTATATGGGGACGGAAAACATTTCTAATCAGATCGTAGAGAACGAAACTCTCATTTTCACAACCAACTAAAGGAGTTAAACATGGCAGAAATCTCGAAAATAACCTTACCGTCCGGTACTACATACGACCTTAAGGACGCCGTAGCGAGAGAAATGATCTCCGCTGGTATTACTTTTATCGTAGCCTGGAACGGGAGGTCGACTCCAACCGTGGCGAACATCCCTGCTGGGGTAACGGTAACTTACATGGGTACAACATATACCGGAACACTTGCGGCCGACGATGCACAGCCCGGTGCCTTTTACCTTGTAGCAGTACCGGGGACAATTGCTGGAACAGATAACTATTACGAGTATGTTCCGGTCGGTGAGGCAGGGAGTAAGACCTGGGAAATGGTCGGAACATCGATAGTCGATCTTTCCGGGCTTGTTGAGGATGTTACGCTGAACAAGCAGACCACAAATTTTGTGACCGGTTATGCATCGCCGACTACGGCAAATGTTATCGGCGCGAGCTCCACCTTTAATGTAACGCAGCCAACTATCTCCGTAACACCGAGCACTTCCTATATTAAGGCGACTGCATCTGGTGGCGGGGCAGCTTGGAATAATAAGGATCAGAAGACCGTTCTTACAGGACTCGGTACGGCCAGCACCAAGAGCGCGATCGGAGCAAGTTCCACCTTTACTGTTACACAGCCTACCGTAACGGTCGTCGCGGGAACGGGTTCTTCAGCGTCGGCATCTGTAGTGACTGGTATTACTCCTACGACAACTGACACTTATGTCAAAAGCATCTATGGTGTGCAGAGCTCTACGACAACGGCGTCTAAAGCTACTGCTGCTACAAGTCAGACCACAGCGACCGGCGCTGGAACAGCAACCAGTACAAATACTGATTGGCTCAAAGGGATCAGCGTTGCTAATGAGACGCTTACCATCGGCGCCGCGACTATGGATACGCAAACAACGACTCAGTTCACATTCTCAAATGTGACAGTACCTATAAAGAATACATCGCAGACAGCGTTCTTGACTGATACTGCTTCTGGAACTGTCCTTGCCGGCCCTACCATAGTGACAGGTATTACGGCTACATCTGGTGATCTCTCCGCTACTGCGTCCGGCGCTGATGTTGCATGGAACAGTAAGGACGCTGTTACTGCTGTGACCGGATACGCATCGCCGACAACGGCAACGGTCATAGGATCTTCTTCCACGTTTACGAACACTCAGCCTACAGTCGCTCTTGCAACAGATACCGCATCTGGCACCGGAAAGGTTCAGGTCGCAACCGGCATTTCTTCCGCGACTGCAACGGATGGCGCTGTTGCCTGGAACAGCAAGGATCAGAAGACTGCACTTACCGGACTCGGTACCGCTTCGACTGCGGCCGGACTTAACAACTCCACGTCCATTACTGTCGACTACGTTGACTAAGGAGGCCTTATGGCTACTTACAGCATCAAACAGATAGAGCTGCCGAACGGAGATCTATGTGTACTTGATCCGGGAACACACTATGGGACATGCACTACGGCTGCCGGTACTGCTGCAAAGACCACAAGCATATCGACCGTTACCGAGCTTAAGACCGGGCTGACGATCCACGTAAGGTTTTCTAACTCGAACACGGTAGCGAATCCTACGCTCAATGTCAGTTCGCTGGGCGCTAAGGCTATTAAAAGATATGGCACGACTGCACCGAGCACGAGTACGGCATCTTCGTGGAACGCGGGGTCTGTGCTGACGCTGACTTATGACGGCACCTACTGGATGCTGAATGACTGGGTCAATACCACCTATTCGGCAATGACCTCAGCAGAAGCGACTGCAGGCACAGCTACAACGGCCCGTCTTATAACACCCGCAAGGCTTAAGGAGGGCGTTGAGGCTCATGCTCCGGTACAGAGCGTCAATGGATCCACGGGAGATGTTACGGTCCAGCCGACACTCGTTAGTGGGACAAACATCAAGACCATCAATAACGAGTCCATCCTGGGATCTGGAGATCTAACGGTTACAGCCAACATACCAGTTGAAACCATAACCGTTTCCGCAGGTACGAACATTTCTATCAACGCTTCTGTAACGAGCATTAAACGATACGGAAATGTTGTTAGTGGCTACATCAGATTCACGGCGTCGAGCCAAATCTCTGCGTATGCTTACGTTATCAACGGACTTCCCGCGCTTGCCACTTCAGCCGTATTTACTCTGCTGAACGAGTACAACGGTCAGTACACCTCGCCGACGCTCTATGCTGACGCGGGGAACACCGGGCTTCGTGTCGGTGCTGCTAATATGGCGGCAGGAACTTATAACGTATCATTTACTTATATCTGTCAGTAAAGGAGAGAGCAAAATGGAATCAGTAACATTAACACAGGTGCTGATAGCAATCCTGGGCAGCTCTCTGCTGACCACGGTCTTTACGAAATTGTTTGATTATTTTACAAGTGCGAGGAAAACACAGCAGATCCTGCTGCTCGGAGCTATCGAACAGCTCACGGACAAGATCCTAAGGCAGGGTTTCCGTACACGGATGCAGACGCTCCGACTCCAAGAGGCGCAGACGCAGTACAAGAAGCTCGGCGGAGATGGTTACGCTGCAGCTTTGATTGCCGAGGCGATGGACACCGATCTCAAGCACG
>JAZSAO010000279.1:0-3541 GCA_045601945.1 Faecousia sp.
TTCACGGGCAGTCTCTGCAGGCAATGCTTCAAAATCCGTGGTATATTCCCGATATGTAACCCGCTGCAAATAGAGTGGAAAGGGGCATTCGGGAAGGCTCAGTTGTTTCGTGCTTACTATTTTATCATAACTCCCCCCTAAATTGCTACTACTTCCTGATAAATTTATTGATTTTCTTCCAAATATTATGTGCAGTTCGTGAAAAATCCTACCTGTATAACGCTTGACGGCACGTTTCGAGGGGGTTACAAGGGTGCCACGGTACCATGTTTGACCGTAAATCTCTCCTTCTGCATGGACAACTTTCGTATACAGACCATAGTCTTCAACACCGGAAACCAGAATTTGCCCCTCAAATACACTGTCTCCCACTTTTGCAAGAGCCATCCCCTCCAAGACCGTGGATTGGGTAATCACCCCTTCTCTCACGGCGATCAAATCGCAAGGGGCCTCTGTTTCCACGGAGGGATCCTCTTGCATAAGACCGTAAACTGTAATCTTTCCTCCTTTTCGATTTACAACGACCCAAGACAGTTCCGGAACCTCTCTAAGCAATTCATAGCGCAAGGCAAGGGGGTCGATATCCTTAACGGGGGTCCAGATATCAACGCCCAGATCACGTAAGACATGACGAATTTTCCAATCTCCCTGTGGATCTCCTGCATCAATGTGTATTTTCCACACCACAGTACCCATGAGAAAAGTCAGGATCACGGTAATGGCAAGGGATACAAGGAGAACGGGACGATGGATAAGTTTCAGAACATCCTCCTTCATTCCGAATTTTCCCTCACACGTGCATTGGCAGTAGGATTTTTCTGCAAGAGACCGGATTTCGCCTTCCTTTCTGCCGGAGCAAGTAAAAGAATAAGTCAATGGATCTATCTTGTAAATGTCCTGCAGAGAAATACCCTGTTGACTCATACGATTCAAACAGTTCTCTGCATCTGCGCCAACTACCGTAAATACAGCTGTTCCCAAAACATAATCTCTAAGGCTCATGCACTCACTCCAGTTCGATCATAGTAATCATACCGCGAACACATAGGTTCTTACGGTTCATGTTGGCTATCAAGAGGTCTCGACCGTGGATCAGCACAGTTCCTCTTTTTACTGCAATGGAGATTAGATCTTCGCTATATGCCAAAATTCCTCTGTGATTTTCCAACAGGAATTCCCCCTTACCGCGAAAGGTTCCCACAGGAATTTCTTGAAATGTTTCCGGCGGAACACGAATCCCTTCCACAAGCTTCCGTGTCAGTACTTTTTTCATTTTCATCACCACCATCATTCTATGCAGGAAATCCGCATAGATTCTATGGGTGATAAAAATGGAAATATTGATTTTAAGCTTTGCCGCAATTGTACTGATCCTGTTCCCTACCTTAGCCACTTCCGGTGCCGTAGAGGGAATTCGGCTGTGCGGCACCTCCCTGATCCCTGCTTTGCTCCCCTTTTTGCTGGTCACAAGGCTCATAGGAGACCGTCTTTCGAATAACCGTGTAACCGAACGTAAAAACGGGACTTCCTCCGGGGGAGTATTGGCGTTTGTTCTGAGTTTTGTGGGAGGATATCCCGCCGGAGTCGCTACAACCGTTTCTTTTTATAAGCAAGGGAAGCTGTCAAAGCAGGAAGCCCAAAGCTGGCTCCCCTTTTGCAATAATTCCGGGCCCGGATTCTTTGTAGGTGTATTGGGTGTGGGAGTATTCGGAGATCCAAAGAAGGGACTATTGCTCTATGGTATACACGTTCTGTCTGCAGTCTGTGTGTTGTCTCTATGTTTTAAAAAACAAGCAGGCTATGTACATCTTCGTCCAATGATCCGGAACGAAAAGCCCTCCTTTCCGCAAGCCTTTCAGGAAGCTATGGGAGAAAGCTGTAACACCATGATACGGATCTGCGGTCTTGTGATCCTGTTTTCGGTTCTTCGGAAGCTTGTTATGCCTGTTTTACCCCCGGTGGCGACACCTTTTATGGCAATGTTGGAATTGACAAGCGGATTGCTAACGACCGGTAAAGAAGATTTGATCCTCTGGTCTTTGTTTATGGGTTGGGGCGGTCTGTGCGTTCATATGCAAGCAATGAGTATTTGGCAAGATGCAGACTTGAAGGTCAAAGGGTATTTTTCAATCAAAGCGCTACATGGCATTGTCAGTGCTTTACTCACATGGGTGATCTTGGAAGGAAGCAGGTTTATCATACGAAATATTTTTTAATATATTGTATTATTTTCGTTTTTTATAAAATTTGGGGTGGAAAAAGTCAAAAGAATCGGTTATAATAAACTAAGGCGTATATAATTATAGTATAGCTGAGGTGATGCAATATGCTGTTCCGTAAGGATATCGAAAAGAATTGTTCTTACTGTGTTCATGCGGCCAAGGTCGATAGTTCTCATGTGGTCTGTTCCAAAAAAGGGATCATTCCCTGTGAGGAAAGCTGTCGTCGTTTTAAATACGATCCTCTAAAGCGTGTTCCTGTGAAGGGCAAAGCAAAAGACTTTACCCGGTATGACGATGTTGACTTCTCTCTGTAACCCAAGAGGTGTGTATGACTACCCAAGAACGTAACTTTATTTCCCTGCTGGGCTGTGGCATCGGTGCCAAGGATTCTTTTGATTTAGAATATCCCGACTATTCCGAGATCCTTCGATTGGCAGACAACCATGGCGTAACCGGTCTGTTATATCCCCCTCTGAAAAAAGTTTTACCACTCAATACCCCTGTCCTTTCGGAATTGAAGAAGCATTCTTTTTCTTCTGCAACGCGGGATAGCCTTCGAGGGAAAGAATTAGGGCAAATCTTTGCCGCTTGTACGCAGGCGCAAATACCCATACTCCCCCTAAAAGGTTGTGTCATTAAAGATCTATACCCCCATCCGGAACTACGGCTCATGTCCGATGCCGATTTGCTGATTCGGGAAGAGGACAGTATAAAAATGCGGGAACTTATGGAGGGTTTGGGACACCACTTCCATAAGGTGGATGCCGGTGACACAGATGTTTACGTCAGTCCACTGGCCTTAAACTACGAAATTCATAAAACTCTGGAAGCAGAAGGATTTTCTGCAGAAACAAAAGCCTTTACAGGAAATCTTTTGAATGTCTGCAACCCCATAGAAGATGGCAGCTATCCCATGGTCCTCCCCGAGGAAGAACATTACGCCTATATCCTGTGCCACTTTATTAAGCACTTTATTTATGGCGGCGTTGGCGTTAGACAGCTGTGCGATTTATATATCTGCCATACGAAATGGGACATGAACCCCACACGACTGGATAAGCTACTGGGCGAATTGAAGCTGAAAGCGTTCCACAATACCTTAAAGGCTCTATGGGAGCATTGGTTCTCAGATGGAGAATGCACCCCCTTATTAGATGACCTGGGAACCTACATCCTCCACAGCGGTGTGTTCGGCAATGAAGAGCAACGGGCTACAGACCGTCTCTTATCTGTGAGTCAGGAAAACAACTACCTGTTGCGCAGGTTGTTCCCTCCCTATCAGGTTATGAAGGGATATTTCCCCATTTTGCAAAAAATCC
>JAZSAO010000280.1:0-6869 GCA_045601945.1 Faecousia sp.
AAATATAAATTCCTATAACAACTATTATAATTGATGCTATTATTAATAGAAATGTTGTCAAACGTATTTTTCTTGAGCGTCTTTCGTCCATTTGTTCATCTCCTTTTTTATTTATTTTATAAAATATTATCTTATCATTTATGTAAATCATACCACACAAGCATTTACTTTTCAATAAAAAACGTCAAATACAACCTTTTGGGAAGAATTTGGGAAGTTTTTTCTGAAAATTATATTTTGAATAAGAATGATTGACTTCACCATAAAATTCAGATATATTTTCCACGGAACCGGTAAAGTAACCGGCAGCTCTATCGTAATGTTTGGAAATCTCTTAAATCCACCGCTTGCAATGTGTGATATAATAGTAATAAAAAACAGGGAGGCGCACTTATGATAGAAACCGAAAGACTCATCCTGCGTCCCTTCTGTACGGAAGATGCAACAGATGTGTTTGAATATCTGGAAAAGCCCACAGTGAACTGCTTCGCCTGTATGAAGGTAAACTCTTTGGAAGAAGCTCAGACGGCAGTCAGACAAAAGATGGAGCATAGGGAGTACTGCTTCGCTATCGTGTTGAAAGACATTGGCAAGGTCATCGGCGAAATTGAGGCTCATCCGGAAAGTTCCCAACCTGACGAAGCGGAGAACTTCGCAGAGGATACCTTCAGCCCTTGCTGGATGCTGAGTCCCAACTACCAAGGCAAAGGCTACGCATTTGAGGCGGCTAAGGCATTCTTTAACCATCTGTTCAATCAGAAAGGTGCACGCTGGATCTATGCCTATACCAAGGACTACAACCTACCCAGCCAGAATCTCTGCAAGAAACTGGGTATGCGTCATGAGGGGCTATTCATGGAGTTTGTGTCCTTTATCAACGATGCTGAGGGCAATCCCATTTACGAGAACACCATGCAGTGGGCCATCCTGAAAAAGGAATGGGATGCACAAAAGAGCTAAGGATACACACCCTACCGATCAAGCAGCCAGTCGATGGCATTGATTACATGGATCCCTTCGTAATTGCCGGAAGTATAGGGATCCAGGGTAATGACCACCTTGGGATAGTTATCCCGAATGGCTTTCAGGGGAGCCATCTCTCGTTCAAATGTCGTTTCCTCTGTCATGGAAGCTGTTACCTGGAAATAAGAAATACCGTCCCCTTTTCGGGCGACAAAGTCTACTTCGGTCCCTCCGACCTTTCCCACATTTACTTCGTAGCCTCTCCGTAGCAGTTCTAAATAAATGACATTTTCTAAGGAGAAGCCCAAGTCATAGCGTTTGCGTGGCAGAAGATAACGACGGATGCCCAGATCCGCAATGTATAGCTTCCGATTGTTCTTTAACAGCTGCTTTCCCGGCACATCGTACCGCTCAGCCGGGTAGAAAATATATGGTTCCACAAGGGCCTCTACATAATCACTGACAGTTGCCTGAGATACGCTTCTTCCGCCGGAGGTGATGTAGTCGGCTATGCTCTTCACCGAAACGGGACTGCCAACAGAGCTGGCCAGGAATTTGGAAATATTCTTCAAAAGGGCAATATCGTTAACCTTTCGCTTGTCGGGGTTATTCTCTTTTCGCCTCTGCCGTTCCTCAATGTCCTTGACGATAATGGTGTTGTAGATCCCCTCAAGATACATATCGACCTTTTCTGTTTCTCCCCCAAGCTTTGCCACATAAGGCAAGGCTCCATTCTTCATATACTCGGCAAACATTGCTTCTTTATTTCCATCAGGTCTTAGCTCGCAAAATTCCGCAAAGGACAGAGGAAGCATATTGATCTCTACATAACGGCCGGAAAGAAGGGTCGCAAGCTCTCCGGACAAGAGATAAGCGTTGGATCCGGTGATGTAAATATCCACATTTTCCTTCACCTGCAGACTGTCTACGGCTTTCTGGAAGCCTGGCACCTGTTGAATCTCGTCTAAGAAAATATAGGTCATCCTATCCCCACAAAGACGAGCCTTAATATAGTCGTACAGAGCCTTGTAGTCCAAAAGGTCCTCATATTCCAGTTCTTCAAAATTGATATAGATGATCTGCGATCCGTCAACACCGCTGTCTTTCAAATACTGCTGATATAGCTTTAGAAGCGTAGACTTTCCGCAACGACGGATCCCGGTAATGACCTTGATCACCTGCTCGTCTCTCCATTTTTTCAGTTGCTCCAAATATTCCCGTCTCTGAATCATGACATTCCCTCCAGTTTTATCTTCACTATTACTATATCATATTTTCTCCATCTCGTCAACAAAAATTCCGAAATCGGAATTTTTGTTGCATTCCCCAATAATCATTCCGTTTTCGAATTTTTTATACTGCCAAGCCTTGGAGAATGCGAAGTATGAGCAATGGCTTTAGGGAGCAAATTGCGTCGCAACAGAATACTATAACCGTTCTCCCTCTCCAAGGTTTATCGGAGAGGGAGAACAGTTATAGTCAGACCGGAATCATGGTTTGTGACCAAATTCCCCTTTTCAAATTCATTTGCCGTTAAAGCACCTGTGTACATGGCTCCCAATGGAATGGACATTTTTCTTGGATACACTGGTTGTTCAGGTGGGATCGGGAGCAATGGATCTCGTCGATTTCCATATGGATGCCCAAGTGTTCTTCCGTGAATTTTACAGCCTCTATGATTGCTAGGTAAGAGTCCCGTTTGCAACAACGAGGGCCGCCGTTTTTACCTATGGATTCCAAGGCTTTTCCTGTCATTTGATTGGAAAGTCCCCAAGCGGTCCCGGCTAAGGGGGTCGCTTTCAATACAATGGAAAAATACATCCCCGTGCTGACACCTGCTCCGCAGGCACCCCAAAAGCCACAAGCACCGCCGGGCACTTGCTTTCCGCGCTTTTGCATTTCATAAAGTGCGGTTTTTAAGTCTATGTCTCCCCCTGCGTTTTTGTAGGCGGTTAACAGCGCAGAGCCGACCATAGTATGATGCTCCGGCCCGTGCATATGGCAAGCCGGCATAGACATCATCTGCTCCAAAATCTCAATGGGATTCTTGGAAGTGCTACTCAGGCAGATGGAAAGGATCTCGTCCATTCCGCTTGTATGACATTCATCGCACACAAAATGTCCCCTCGTACATCTTGTTTTACTGCTTTGCTTTTTGTGGCACAGCTCACACTCCATCCATTCGTCCGCATCCAGATATTCCAAGGGCGCTTTGCAAATCAAACATTCTTCGTTCATTCCTATCACCTCGTCAAAATTCATCTGATAAAAGGATACTATGTGCAAAAGCAGGTGCTATTGCTTATACCTTATACTTATTACTAATAAAACGGATTAACCGTTTTATTATGCCAACCGTAAGCGGCATGGCGGCAAAGCCGCCAAGAAATGCCGTGTAATACTGTTCTTGCCGCCATAGGCGGGGCAGGATATTCATCCTGCAATAAAATGGTTTTCAAACCATTTTATCAAGAAACAGTATTATCTGTTGGAATCTCTGATCCACATATAAAGGGCTCGATATAGTCCTGAACAAAATCAACTCTGTCAAACACCGTGGGTTTGAAATAGGATGCCACTGCCACGACGATGTCCTTTTCCGGGTTAATGTAGATTACATTGCCGCTGTTTCCGATAGCCGCATGGATTTTCTTCTCCCGGTCGATGATCCACCATAAATAGCCATAATCCATGCCCCGGAAGTGATCACTTTCCACGGTTCTTGGGGTCATCATTTCTTCAATCCGGCTTGTAGATACGATTTGCTTGCCGTCATAAATACCTTTATTCAGGCACAGCAATCCGATCTTCGCCATATCTTCTGCCGACATGCACAGACCGTAGCCGGGTGTACCCAGTCCATCCGGATCACAGAACCAGATGTTGGCTTTAGGTGTCTTTCCTATGGTGAATTGCTTGTGTTCCTCTGCCGTTTCTGCATAATAGTTTTCGTGCACTGCAACGTCCAGAGGCTCGAAAAGATAGCGGTTCGCATAGTCCACGGTTTTCATACCCGTTACCCGGTACAGAATTCCTGAGAGGATATGAAGGCACACCGTCCGGTAGTTGAATTCATCCGTCAACCCTTTTCTGCCACCGAGAAAATCGAGAGAAGAAAAAGTCCAGTTGTCACTGGAACAAACCTTTGTCCAGGGATCACCCTTACACTTATAAGGAGCCCGCATAGTCAGCAAGTGCTTGATCGTTACCTCGTAGATTGTTTTTTCGCCTCTTTTGACTTTATAGTCGGGGAAGTAATCCAAAACCTTATCCTCAACACTTCTGATTTGTCCTTTATCCAAAGCAATTCCAATCAGTAACGACATAATACTCTTCGTGGCAGACATGATATGGGTGCAATCGTCGGGCTGATAGCCATTCCAACAATCTGAATATACCTTCTCGTTATTTTTATATGCAACAACCTGACAGATGTTGGGTTGCCGTTCTTTTATCAGATGATAAAGCTCTTCTCGGTTCATACGATCCCTCACCTTCTTCAAATTCAAGTTCTAATACTTATTTCTAATAAAACGGATTAACCGTTTTATTATGCCGCTGGTAAGCGGCATGGCGGCAAAGCCGCCAAGAAATACCGTGTAATACTGTTCTTTCCGCCATAGGCGGTGCAGGATATTCATCCTGCAATAAAATGGTTTTCAAACCATTTTATCAAGAAACAGTATAATAGAATTATACAACCCACGCAATCAGAAAGCAACTGCTTCTTTGGATATAGTAACCCCGGTTCAGATCTGAATGAAAATTTTTTCGATTTCCCATGAAAATACGCTTGTCTTTCTTGCATGAACTGTGCTATAATTGATTGGAATTCAATAAGGAGGGATGTTCCGTGATATTTAATGAGTTTCCTGTCATCGACCAAATCGCCACAGGCAAGAACATTTTGTCGCTCCGCAAGGAGAAGGGACTTTCCGTAAAGGATCTGCAGGAGTACTTTGGGTTTGAAGAACCCCAAGCAATCTACAGATGGCAATACGGCAAGACGCTTCCGTCCGTGGATAATCTCTATGCACTCAGCGCTCTGCTTGATGTGCCGATGGAGCGCATCTTAGTACCGGTCCCCAAACAGAAGAATATTTGCGATATGAAAAAGCAGCAGGAGTTTCCTGCTGCTTTTGGTTTTTTATGCCGCATCCATAAAGAAATTGGTATCAACAAGACTCATTTCCTTTTCGGATCGGGCCTTGCCCATGACCAGTACCACATCCGCCTCCTCCACATCACAGATCGATACGTGCTGTGCTTCAAGGAAGAGATCCAAATAGCGGCCTAAGGAGAAAGCTCCCTGACGGTGATCGACACCTGCATACCAGTCAGAGTGCCACCCTTCGGGTGCGCCATCAAAAACGATGCATCGATTGGGAACATCGATGTATCCATAATTGACGATCGCACAATCCTGTCGCAGATGGTGGGAGAAGAAGCAATTTGCTTCCTTGAAGAGCTCATAGCCTTCCCCATCGCTCTGTCCCTCGGGAACGGCCATCATACCTACATAGCAGGTATCCACATTCTTGAAGCCACTCTTACCGCTGAAGAGATGGATGTTCGCATTGACCTTATCAACGGGGGCAGTAAGGTCAATATCAATGTACTCTGCGGCGTTGCTGTGGGTAATGTCTCCCGAGAACACCACACCGCCGTCCCGGAAGGATCGGTTCCAACCAACACTGTGGAGTTTCCCTTCTAAATCGGTATATCCGGCATGAAGGTCAATGTCTACACAGGAAGCATCATCCCAGTATACAAAGAAGCGAAGAGCATCGATGCCATCCGGTATCCGATAGGCAATACCACTGCGAATAAAGCCACCCTCTGCGGATTTGTCATTGCAATGAAGCTCGGACATAGCAAGGTCAAATTCGGGCATTGCCAGGGCAACCTTCTTGTTCCGCAGTACGGTATCCATCCCGGCCATATGGGCTCGGAGCAGACCCTCGAACACAGAGACCAGCGCAGCTGCATCGGAGCGTTCTTCTTTCGTAAGCTTGCCGAAATAGTTCAGGTTGGTAACCAGAGTTTGCATACTCAGGGAGTCTGCTTTCTCGGACAATTCAGCAACGATCGCATCCTTATCATAACCGATACGCAGGAGCCAAGCCACCATTCGCAGCATCATTCCGGGACGCTGGGCAATAAAGCTCAGGGCACCGTCGCTTCCGGTTGTCAGCATCTTCTTGGCAATGCTTTCCCATGAGCGCAGCTTGCCGTCCCGCAATTCGTTTACTGCGTCCATATGGGCGGCAGATCGAGAATACACCGAGTAGTCGATGTAATTCAGCAGAAGGATATTGCGTCGTGCGTTCTTGCCGGAGAGAACCAGATTTGCCCGAAAATCCTTCTCCGGATAGCTTTCCAGCAATTTCACAAGGAAGCGCTTTTGACTTGTGCGGAAATGGAATTTGTGTTTACCCAAAAGAACATCGATGCAACGCAGAACATCCCCGGTGTGCCGGCACAGACCACGGAGAAAGCGGAAAGCGGCATCACGGTCAGCCATATCAAACACGATTGCATATACCGCGTTCATATTCTCCTTGAACCGCACCTCCAGAGAATCGGCCTCCTCCACGGAAATGTGGGCAATTGCCTCGCTGACGATCTGCCCTTCGGGAAGGGTCATACGCTCTCTACGGGACAGGATCAAGCGAAGAGGCACAATGTATGCTTCTTGAGCAGGCAAAAGTCGGATGACCTTTTCCGGTAAAATAGTGTCCTGCTCGGCTACTTCGCCCCAGTCCCCCTCGCAGGGAAGCCAACCCCTGTGAACCTCTACACCGAAGAGCAGCTCCATGCCATAGGTAGAGAAGTAGTGGACCGCCTGATGGAGGCGGAATACGGCTTCGTCTATCTCCATGACCTGTCGTGGAAAGCCGGGATAC
>JAZSAO010000281.1:0-2985 GCA_045601945.1 Faecousia sp.
TTCTTGCACAGACGAAGGAAGGGGAAGGGGATACCTTAGAGGCAGAATTTTCGGTAAGCCCTGCCATTTCCCTGAACACAACCAATACCAAGGTGGCCTGGGGTAGCACCTTGGATAAGACTCCTGCTACGGTAGATCCTACAGCTGCCTCCTATGGAGATCTTTCTGCGAATATGAGCACTACCGTGGAAGACGGCACAAACCCCTACCAGATCTACCGTGTGACGCTCACGGAAGCGCAGCTTGCCTATGGCGCATGGCGCTTCTACTGGGAAGGCGAGTCGACCCGTCAGCTTCATGCCTATGGGTTTGACCATGTGCAGAAGCAGTGGATCAAGCTGGCTTCTACCGTGGGATCCGGCCATCTGTCTATGAATATCCTTGTAGAAGGAGAGCAATATACGGAAAGCGGCGTGCTGTATCTTATGATCTTCCGTGGTTTGGGACAGGAGCCTTCTGACATGACATCCTTTGCACCGGAAGACGGACAGTACGACTTTACCATGTTCTGGAACTCCGACACCCAGTATATGAGTCAGTTTGCAGAGGAAACGGTTTACCACCAGCACCGGTGGATCGCAGACGTTTATGCAGAGAATAAGGGTGTTATCACCTTTAATACCGGTGACGTTGCAAACCGTTCCAACCTCCATTATGAGTACAACTGGAAATCCGTAGACAAGTCCTATGAAATCTTCGAACAGGCAGGGATTCCCTATACCCTATCATGGGGTAACCATGATATCAATTACGACGGAAAAATCAACGAGACCCGCTATTATCAGACCTATTTCCCCACAGAGCGGTTTGCTGACAATGCCGGAGATTGGGAAGTCATCTTTGCACCCGATAGTGTAACGGGTACTACCAGCCGTGCAATGGCGCTGAAACAGACCCTGCATGGGGCTAAGATCATGCTACTGTCTCTTGCCTACGAAAGCCGTCTGACGACTGCGGATCTGGATTGGGCAGAGGAAATGGTGAAGACCCATCCCGATTACACCGTGATTCTGCTGACCCATACATATTCTTCCGATGCACAGATCTTAACCGGCAAGATCCGCAGCCGCATTGTAGATGTGTATGAGAATGTACGCTTGGTGCTCAATGGCCACCTTGACGGTGCTTCTACCTATAAGATGGCTAACGGCGGTTTCGCCATTCTTCAGGACTTTCAGGGAGAAGGGGGACAGACAAAGCATGGCGGCAATGAGTTTATGCGTCTGATCCGTTTCGACGTGGAGAATGATCTGATCTACTTCCACACCTATTCTCCTCTTACAGGGGAAACCATCTCTCCCTATGGAGCGGCATTGGATCCCGAGGCAGAAGGTCTGTATCAGAAACACGGTGATGAATTTGCGGTTTCTGTGAAGCTTAGCGGTGATCTAAGCCGCAGCTTTACTACCAATGTTCTGACAATGTCCGCAGCAGAGCCTGTCCTCTGCCAAGGTGCGGTAGTAGCAGAAGGGGACTGTGCTACCTTTAAGCCCGATGGTCTGAATGCAGAGACAGAATATCTGTGGTATGTGACGGTTACAGACGGCAGCGGGAACGAGACTATAAGTGCAAGTGCTTCTTTCACTGTACCTAAGGAATTGGCGCCTGTGGAGGATCCTTCCTTGCAAATCGGACATTCCTTGAATCTTGCCAGTGATATTTCCGTCAATTTAGTTGTGCCTAAGGCTTCTCTTGCGGGCTATGATATGAGCACGGTTTACTTACACACAGAAATTGACTGCTATGATGGCAATACAAAGGCTGGAGTCAAAACGGTTACTCTCTATCCCGAGGAACGAGGGAACTACTATTATTTCACCCTTGTAGGAATGACAGCTGTACACATGAATGATCGGATTCGATCTGTGCTCCATGGAACTAAGGACGGACAGCCCTATTATTCTGCCACAGATGATTACAGCATTACAGATTATGCCTACGCGCAGATGAATAGAGTCGGGAACAAAGCTACGCTGAAAACCCTGTGTGCTGATCTGCTCCGCTATGGTTCAGCTGCTCAGATCTATAAGTCTTATAGAACGGATGCTCTTGCAGATCAGGCTATGACAGAGATCCACAAGGGATATCTCAGTAATTTAGAGACAGTTACCTTTGGAAATACCAACCGGATCTTAGATGATGTGGAAGAGCCCGTAATCACATGGCTGGGAAAAGCTTTGGATTTAAATTCCAAGGTAGCTATGAAGTTTGCGTTCCAAGCAGGTGCTTATACCGAACGAGTAGACGAATTGCGGATGAGAGTCCATTACAGTGACTATTTGGGAAATGCAAAAGAAATGTGGGTCACGGAAGCAGAGCCATATGGTAACGTTGTAGGGCGGTATGCATTTGTCTTTGACGGACTTCTTGCAGCTGAACTTCGGAGTGTAGTTGCTGTACAAATCTATCTGGGGGACACGCCTGTGTCTGCAACGATGGAATATAGTGCGGATACCTATGGTAACGGCAAGACAGGCACGTTGCTGACACTCTGCAAGGCACTATTCGCATATAGTGACAGTGCAAAAAATTATTTTGCATAAGGATTGTAGCGCACAATGGCATATTATGGCGACAGTGCTACCGAATCGGCACCCTAAAGGTCCGGGACGATTACGCAAGAAATCAGTATAAAAAAAGTCCTTCCTCGGTTCCGGGGAAGGACGATTTTTATGCAAAAATTGAACGAAAATTAACTTTCTGACTTGTTGCTGTGTTTGCGATACTTGTGGTAACGGTGGTAGTGGTTGCGAGGCTTATGATTTCCGGAAGCGGGAGTTTCTTGTCCCTGCTCTTTAGGGAGGGGTTCTTTTCCGGGCGCGCCATGCGCCTGTGCTTTTGTACCGGCTTTTTTCGTGTGTTTGGGAAGTTCTTTCTTAGACCCTTCAGCTTTGGAAGGCGCCTGCTTGGAGGGTTCCGGCTTGGTAGCAAGCAGTTCTGTCAGTTCTGCGTCGGAAATGGGACTTTTCTGTTTGAAATCTCGAC
>JAZSAO010000282.1:0-4754 GCA_045601945.1 Faecousia sp.
GGTCCGTCGGCATAACGGACGATAAAGTTGGCGCTGGTGTCGGTAGCCCCTTCGATCTTCATCCGTACCTTGAAATACTCATTGCCTGTAAGCGCAAAATTAAGGGGATGATCCTGGGAGAAATGGCATCTGCTTGCCGTAGCCACGGCAATGGTACTGATATTTCCCGTATAGTACGCAGCCGTGGTTTGGAAGGACATGGTTCCCTCATTTGTGTTAAACAAGTTATTCGGGCAGGAAGTGGCATAGGTATGGTTGTTATGCCAGCCCTCGATGTCGAAATTCTTTCCGTAGGTGCCGTAAACGGGGTTGCTGTAGCGAGACTTGGCATTATCGCTGTTGGTGAAATCGAAGAACAAATAATCTGCCTTTCCCGTAACTTCATCTACCAGATTGGCAGGTCCCACATAGATGTAGTCAATGGTATAGACAGCACCCTTTATATAGCTGAAGGTCGGACGGATATATTTGAGGACACTGATATTGTTGTTGGCGAGATGTGCGGTATTGACGGGCAGGGTCAGGGTATGGAATTGCCCATCTGTATATCTCTCCAGAGGGAAGCTGAGGCATGCCGCCGGTATGCCACCCGTGCCAACCTCCAGAGCAATATAGGGATCCTGATCTTTATCACCGGGATCTCGCTGTATGGTTTCTCCGGCCTTGGGAGTGATCTTGAACCGGATCCGATATACATCATTGCCTGTCAATCGGTAGGTGAAGGGGGCCTCCTCGGCATTCCTACCGGCATGGATGGAATTGTACTTTGAAGTGGCTGAATCCGTATTATCCGTTAATACAATATTTCCGCCGGAAATGCTACAGGTATTTGCTGTGGGGGCTGCTTTCCAATAAGTGTTCGTATCATAATTCCGAACTGCGGAGGCAGTACTGCCGTATTGGCTGCCCTTATAGCGGAGCTGATCTCTAAGAGTATTATCAAAGGTGAAGTAGAGGTAATCGTCATAAATATTCTGCTTCATACCGGACACAGGGCCTACATAGATGTAGTCAATGGTCACGCGCCCACCTGCCTTGCTCCTCACATTGAACAGCTGAACACGAATACGGTCAATGATCGGCTCGCTTCCGTACTTTTCGTCGGAAAGGGGGATCGTTGCAGTGTAGTATGCTCCGTTTTCCAAATACTCCGCAGGGAAAGTCACGCCATCATTCTGGAGTTTACTCTCATCGGTAGAATCGTGATCATAGTAGTACAGGCGGATATAGGGCATCTCCTTCTCTGTATCCAGCTCAATATTTTCCACCTTGAAGCGGATTTGGGCTACATTTTCTTTCCCGGGGATCAGCTTCAGAGGCCCGGGTATAGTGCCATCCAGACTGACACCGGACTGGACATAAACAGAGGCCGTCCCTTCGTGAAGTCCGAAGGACAGTGTTCCCACCTTCTGGTCGATTTCTGCATAGGGACCGTTTGCGGTGTTTACGACCCAATTTTTAGCATAGAGTTTCCCGGTCACTGTGCCGGTCTCCGGATCTGTGGTATAGTACTCGTCAAAGTCATAGCCTTTATACTGGGGCTGGGTTCTGTAGCGGTCTAC
Source organism: Faecousia sp. (assembly GCA_045601945.1). GTDB lineage: Bacteria > Bacillota > Clostridia > Oscillospirales > Oscillospiraceae > JAZOXB01. The sequence continues at coordinate 1,563 of JAZSAO010000282.1, forward strand.
ATAGCCCGTGCCGTCAAAGTCTGCAAAGAAGGCTTCGGCAGGGATGTTATCCCGATCTGCCACCATATCATAGGTGCGGTAGCCCACAGGATCAAAGTCCTGATAGTCAGAGGAGCCTGTGTTATCCGTCTTCGTTGCCCAATTGGGATAGGATCCGCCAACCTGGGTATAGCTGATCTCTGTATCGGTGAAATCTTCTGCCTCATAGTACATCATATTGGCAGGGATAATACGGATCTCCAAATAGATGTAGGCAATGACCTCGTTTTCTACAGTCTGATCACCGCTGTCGGGATCGTTCAGGGGGATAACAGAGAAGACGGCATAGGCTCGCTCCACAGATTCCATGAAATCTGTCATCTCAAAGCAAACAGCATCTGCCTCGGCTCTCTTGAAAGTGCCGAATTTTCCGGGGATCTTGGTTTCCCCGGCTTCCGTCAGGGTCAGCCCTGTAGGCAGTGTCCGGGTGACCAAACCGCCCTTGCTTCCGCTTTCCCCCGTTGTGGGAAGCTCGAAGCCAACATAGTCTACAGCAAAGTTTCGTCTGTCGTAGTCGATTGCATCCTGCATGGTTCCGATGGGGATCTTTATATCCTTTCCGTAGTCTGCTACCAACTGGAGAGGCTCTTTGGAGGATACCTCTCCGAAATCAAAGCCCTTGATCCGGCAGGTAGAAACACCGCTGACAGTGGTAACATAAACAACTGACATCTCGGTGCCGTTATCCCGGAGTGTGCCGGGGCTGGCCAGAGACTGGAGCGTGTTGCTGTAAAGATCTGCTCCGTTTGCAAGGATCACACGATCCCCACCTGCAGAATCCTGCTTTTCCAAGGTGCGCTCAATACCATAAACTGCAAATTCGCAATAGCCGGGAACGCCCATATCCATGATCGAGGCCAACTCTTGGGCGGTCTTGACTACATAGCGATAGGGAGTTTGGATTCGGGGAGGCTGACCCTGAGGTAGGGTAATCCCGGAGGTAAGGGGCACAATAGCCGCTTGGAGTTCTTCGTAACTGCCCAGGGTTACCATGGATTCTGTTGTAACAGAGCCGTCATCTTCGTAGGGCAGGTAGAAAATCTCCAGACCCTCGGCAGAGAGATCGTCACCGGCCTGATACACGGTGCTTGCGCTGAGGCGGATGGTATCCCCGGAAAGCTCTACACCCAGTTTTTCGTCTGTAAACTTTACTTCAGAAGCAGGGAGTTGTTTCCGATTGAGAATGCTGAAGCGATAGTCTATAGCTGTGCCGTAGGGAACAGCCTGACCATTGGGATATTCCAGACCGGTAGAGGCATCGAACTGCTTTTTCTGGGTCAGCAGATCATAGTCCATCAGTTCGATGTTGGTGGACAGCTTCAGATTGATGCCGGTGGTGTGGCGATCTGCAAAGAACATATCAAAGCTACAGATCTGTCCATCGATCAAGCCCAGATCCAATGTTTCGTTAGCATCATTGAGGTACAAGCTCCGATATGCAGAACCATGAACACCGCCAATATCAGAAACAAGTTGTCCGTTAATGAAGAAATAAACATCGTCGTCCCCTAAGAATTCAAAGAACAGATTGCTTTCTTCGTTATACACGAAACCACCGGTAGCGTGGAGGGAGAAACAGAAATTGGTGGTGGTGGAACCATTCCATGAACCTGTTGTATTATAGGAGCTATTGCCTTGATACTGTTCAAAGCCAAGTCCCTCCAAGGGCTTGAAATGGGGGTTATCCCTTTCAAGAACAGTGTCGGTATTGTAGAGGCATCCGTCTTGGATCCCTTCATGATAAAAAGAGTTAAACTGATAATACTCTACACCGTCTGCATTGGTCTTTTTGTAGAAGCGGATCTTGGAGATCTCAGGAACCTCTATATTATATCCGGTTTCAATCAACCGGTCTCCGATTTTAACGCTGTCGATATACTCCGTTTCGGGGGTAGGCGTCCACATATAATGAAGCATATAGTATGCCAAGTCAAAGGTCGTCGTTACCTCGTTCCAGGACAAAGCACTGCCATTTTTGCCATCTACGGTTTTTCTATAGGTATCGGCGGGAGATCCTAAGGGCAACCCTGCCTTAGCCATTTCCAGGAATGTGGTGTTGTACCATTTATTAGACTTCAAGGTTCGATCCTCATTGTATATGGAACCCATATAAGAGCTGTTGGACAGACTGGAAACATCTTTCCGCTCAAAAAGTGCATATGCAATATAAATAAGCGTATCCTCTGTATATGCAACATATCCGTCTACAAGGCGATCTTCGACAAGGTTTATAATGCCAAATTGATCACTTGTATCCGTTGCCTCGGTTTCCGGATCAACGAGAGTTTCTCTCGTGCCACTAAAGTAAGCCATGTCTGTCAGAGGGGTCCCATCGGATCTTCCGCCATACTCTGCAAAATTTGCATCCAAATCTGCTGATATACGAATCGAAGCCGGACTGCCTCCCTGATTCGGGTGATTTGTCAGAGAGTACGCACTTGTCCAGCAATAACGGCTCTCAAACATAAAGCCGTCTCCACGGAAGTCCAGCACCGTAACAGGCAGATCGATGTAGCCTGTATTCTCTACACCGAATTCGTCTGTGGCGGCGGAAACCTTGGGGCTGTAGATCACCGGAACCATGCCCAGAACCATAACCAGCACCAGTACGAAAGACAGAAGCCTCTTGCCGATTTGTTTTTTCATACACATAACCTCCGTTTTGTTTTCGTTTATTCCCTCTAAAGTCTCTTTTTAAGAAAACAAAGATAATAAGCAGATAAAATTTCAGTATAATTATACTATTATCTTCTCAATCCGTCAATGCGCAAAGGCAAAAAATACCCCCTTATTTGCGTATATTTTTTAATTTTTCTCCCGTTTTACACTCACCTGCACCTCCTGCATCCAATCCGACCCTTCCAATTTCCGTTTGTCGAACTGTTCATCAAGTTAGTATAGGCCCTTGCCTCTCCAATGGGAGAGGTGCCGCGACTGCGGCGGAGAGGGCAGTAAGCACCTGAAATTTGAAGAAATCTATCGTAGTAGGCACCGTTTTCTGCTCATCATCCTACGGACTCAGTACTTTAGGGGCAATCCCTACTGCCCTCTCAGTCGCCCAAGGGCGACAGCTCTCCCAGAGGGAGAGCCAAGGGGCTTGTGCGAACTCGCCAACGGCTCGATCAACTGTGATTTATCGTTTAAATTCCCGTT
>JAZSAO010000283.1:0-2232 GCA_045601945.1 Faecousia sp.
CATCCGTGGTACTCTTGATACTCAGGGTGTTCAGGGTCGTATGCAGAGCCGTTCCAAGTACGGTCAGAAGCGCCCCAAGGCCAAGAAGAAGTAATCCTACTTCTACCAACGAATCTATTCCGCCTTATGACAAGGCATCGCCTTGCCACGGGTTTTAATATATTATATTATAATGTATGGGAAACACCTTGGCAGGCACCAACGACAGTCAGACTGTCGAAGTACCTATGAAATCATTATATGAAGGAGGGAAGCGAAGTGCCCAGAAGAGGTAATGTTCCCAAGAGAGAGGTTCTTCCGGATCCTATCTACAAATCTACTCTGGTAACTAAGCTCGTAAACAGCATTATGCTGGACGGCAAGAAGGGTGTAGCCCAGCGTGTCGTCTACGGTGCATTTGAAATCGTCGAAGAAAAGACCGGCAAGAACGGTCTCGACGCATTCCAGCAGGCTATGGAAAATATCATGCCTTCCCTGGAAATTAAGTCTCGCCGCGTTGGTGGCGCAACCTACCAGGTTCCCCTGGAAGTCCGCCCCGAGCGTCGTCAGACTCTTGGTCTGCGTTGGATCACTGCCTACTCCCGTAAGCGCAGCGAAAAGACCATGAAGGAACGTCTTGCAGGCGAAATTATGGACGCTTGCAACAACACCGGCGCATCTGTTAAGAAGCGCGAGGATACCCACAAGATGGCAGAGGCCAACAAGGCATTCTCCCATTTCCGTTGGTAATCAAAAAGGAGTACCGCAATGCCGAGACAATATTCTCTTGAGAATACAAGGAATATCGGTATCATGGCACATATTGATGCGGGCAAAACCACGACAACAGAGCGTATCCTTTTCTATACCGGTCGTACCTATAAATTAGGCGAGACCCACGAAGGAACCGCTACTATGGACTGGGTGGAGCAGGAGCAGGAACGTGGTATTACCATTACCTCTGCTGCTACCACCTGTTTCTGGAAGGAACGCCGTATCAATATCATCGACACCCCCGGTCACGTGGACTTCACAGTAGAAGTCGAGCGTAGCCTCCGTGTGTTAGATGGTGCTGTTACCGTATTGTGTGCTAAGGGTGGCGTAGAGCCTCAGACTGAAACCGTATGGCGTCAGGCTGATAAGTACAACGTCCCGCGCATGGTATATGTCAATAAAATGGACATCACCGGCGCAAATTTCTATAATGTTCTCAATATGATTCATGATCGGCTGAAATGCAATGCAGTGCCCATCCAACTGCCCATTGGTGCAGAGGCTGACTTCTGCGGTTTAGTCGATCTGATCGGAATGAAGGCTTTGATCTTCAAGGATGACCTTGGAAAAGAGGTTAGTGTTGAAGCAATTCCTTCAGATTTGGTGGACTTGGCCGGTGAGTACCGCGAGAAGCTGCTGGATGCAGTTTCCGAGCAGGATGACGAGATCATGGAACTCTATCTCATGGGAGAAGAGATCCCTGAGGAAAAGATCCGTGCTGCTATCCGCAAAGCCACCATCGCAGTTAAGATGATGCCCGTTGTTTGCGGCACATCCTACAGAAATAAGGGTGTGCAGGAACTCTTGGATGCAATTGTTGAGTATATGCCCAGCCCCTTGGATAAAAAGGGAATTCACGGCATTAATCCCAAGACAGAGGAAGAGGACTTCCGTCCTGCGGATGGTTCCGCACCTTTCTCCGCTCTGGCATTCAAGATCGCCACAGACCCCTACGTTGGCAAGCTGTGCTTCTTCCGTGTCTATTCCGGTAAGGTCGAGAAGGGAACTACGATCCTGAACTCTACCAAGAATGCTCGTGAGAGACTCGGTCGCATCTTGCTCATGCATGCCAATCATCGTGAAGAAGTTGAGTGCGTTTATTCCGGAGATATCGCAGCAGTTGTAGCTGTAAAGAATACGACTACAGGCGATACTTTCTGTGATGAAAAGCATCCCATTATTTTGGAATCCATGGAGTTCCCTGAACCTGTTATTCGAGTGGCTATTGAGCCTAAGACGAAGGCAGGGCAGGAGAAGATGGGGATTGCCCTGCTGAAACTGGCAGAAGAAGACCCCACCTTTAAGACTTACACGGATACAGAAACAGGCCAGACCATCATCGCCGGTATGGGCGAGTTGCATCTGGAAATCATTGTTGACCGTCTCCTGAGGGAGTTTAAGGTCGAAGCCAATGTCGGCGCACCCCAGGTTGCCTATAAGGAAACCATTCACGGCAGCGCAGATGTTGACACCAAGTAT
>JAZSAO010000284.1:0-2927 GCA_045601945.1 Faecousia sp.
CTTTCGTGCCGCTTCGATTTCTTGTTTGTTTTCCAGTGTTATTATGTATTTTGCTTTCATTTTCATCACCAATAATATTATACCACATATCATCGGAAATGTCTATAATTTCAGAGTCTTTTAATTGAAGATTAGTATAAGCCGTCTTGTAGGAGTATAAACCAAAATCCCTCTCGGGGAAGCAACACAATGCCTCCCCAAGAGGGATTTTTCTACCTATAGACAGGAAAACCGATCACAGTTTATACGGGAATTTCAGATCACGTCTTATTCCCTGCAAACTGGGTCATATATAGATCATAGTACTTGCCCTTATGGGAAATCAGTTCCTCATGGTTGCCGATCTCCACCACCCTGCCCTGATCCATAACAACGATTTTATCTGCATCTCGTATGGTAGACAGGCGGTGCGCAATGATCAGGCTGGTTCGGTTTTCCATAAGCTTCACCATAGCATCCTGGATCTTTTTTTCCGTACGAGTGTCAACAGAGGAGGTGGCCTCATCCAAGATCAGGATCTTGGGATCTGCCAGAACCGCACGGGCAATGGCCATAAGCTGTCGCTGTCCGTGGGACAGGTTGGCGCCGGCTTGCTTTAAGAAAGTCTTGTACTTCTGAGGTTGACGGCTGATAAAGCGGTGGATGTTGCTCATATCTGCCGCACGGATCATAGCCTCATCGGGAGCGTCCAGATTGGCATACTTGATATTGTTCTCAATGGTGTTGGAGAACAGTACCGTGTCCTGCAGAACGATTGCAATATTATCTCGGAGGTAGTCCCGCTTCATATCCATGATATTGGTGCCGTCTACCAATATCTCACCCCGATCCACAGGATAGAACCGCATGAGAAGATTAACGACAGTGGTCTTACCACTACCGGTAGACCCAACCAGAGCGATCTTCTGACCCGGTTCCACTTCCAGATCGAAGTCATAGAGCACCTGCTTGCCGGGAACATAGGAGAAGTCTACATTGCGGAAGGAAATCTTTCCTGTGATCTCCGGCTCCATGGTTCCGCAGTTTTCTTCATCCGGCTCGTCCAACAGCTTAAAGACACGCTCCGCACCTGCAATAGCAGTCTGGATAGCACCGTAAAGCTGTGCGATCTCGTTAATGGGACGAGAGAACTGCTTGGCATAGATAATAAAGGCAGATACAACACCGATGGTAATGTTCCCACGGAAGGCAAAATAGCCACCGAAGGCCGCCACGATAACAAAGCTGATGTTGGAGATACAATTCATAATCGGGCCCATGGAACCGCCCAGAATTTCCGCCTTGATGCTGACGGTACGGAGGGAATCGGATGTCTCATTGAATTCCTCGGTAACATCGTCTTCCTTATTGTATGCAACGATGGAGCGGTAACCGGTGATCATTTCCTCACTGTGTCCGTTCAGTTCGCCTAAGAGAGCGGAGCGTTTGCGATATGCCTTCCGCATCAGCTGAGACATTTTTCCCGTAACCAAAACCGTCAGGAGAACGGAAACCATGGTAATGAGGGTCAACTGCCAGCAGTAGAAGAACATGATACTGACCGTACCGATAATGGTCAGCACACCGGACACCAGAGATCCCAAGGACTGAGATACCGTAGCAGATACATTCTCAACGTCATTGGTCATACGGCTCATAACATCGCCGTTGGAGTGAGTATCCAGATACTTGATAGACAGGCGGTCGATCTTTTTGAACAGATCATGACGGAGCTGTTCCGTAATGCTCTGGCTCAGCTTTGCCGCCAGCCGTGCCTGTGCCAAACTCAACAGAGAATGAACAGGATAAATCAGGATCAGTGCCAAAATGCAATAGGACAGTGCTTTCCATACATGATTCTTAATGGAGTCAATGGCCTCACCCTGAATAGAGGGGGCAACCAGCCCCGCCAGAGTTACACCTATCACACACAGGAGCAGAGTGAGAAGAAGCTTCTTTTCCTTACGGAAATACTTGGTCAATCTGGACAGAGTGCTACCTACATTTTCGGCGTGCTCCACCTTCTGTCCCATGGATCTGCCGGGACCGGGTCTGCCCATAAAGCCGGGGCCTGCAGGGCCTTTCCCCATTGCCATCCCCTGCTTTTTCAGTTCTTGCGGGTCAGGCTTCCGCTCAAAGCCCTGAGGGATCTTTTCCTGTTTCATCCTTCTTCCCCTCCTTCCTTCAGCTGGGAGTTATAAATATCCCGATACAGTTCGGAGGTTTTCAGCAGATCCTTATGGGTGCCAATGGCTCCGATGGTGCCGTTCTCCAATACCATGATCCGATCTGCATTGCGAACAGAGGCGATTCTCTGGGCAATGATGATCTTGGTCAATTCGGGATAGGTCTCTTCCAGTGCGGCGTAGAGGTCAGCTTCCGTCTTTAAGTCCAAAGCACTGGTGGAATCGTCAAAGATCAGGATCTCCCGATCCTTCAGCATGGCACGGGCAATGGAAATACGCTGTTTCTGACCGCCGGACAGAGAGTGTCCTCCCTCCGTAACGGGAGTATGATAGCCGAAAGCCTTCCCGCAGATAAAGGTATCTGCCTGCGCGATTTCTGCCGCTTCTTTGATCTCCCAAGGCTCTGCATTACGCTTACCCCATGCAATGTTCTCTGCAATGCTACGGGAATACAGTTCAGCTTTTTGCAGAACAATGGCTACCTTATCTCGGAGGGTGCGGAGGCTATAGTCTCGAACATTGACACCGTCAACCAGAACCTCACCACCGGTAACCTCATAAAAACGAGGGATCAAATGGACAAGGGAGCTCTTACCGCTACCGGTAGCACCCATAATGGCAAGGGTCTGCCCCGGCTCTACCTTGAAAGAAATATTCTCCAGAACCTTGTGTTCCTCACTGCCGGGATAAGCAAAGCTGACATTGCAGAATTCTACGGTACCCTTTCGAGCGGTGATCTCCTTTTCCTCGCCATCGGTAATG
>JAZSAO010000285.1:0-4263 GCA_045601945.1 Faecousia sp.
CCCCACCGTAGAATACAGCGTAGACACCTACTGCAACAACAAAACCGGCAATCTCGGCAACCTGTGTAAAGCCATGATCGCCTACTCCGACAGCGCCGCCATTTATTTCGCAAGCTAAACACATTCAATCGGGTAGGAGGCTGACCGTTAGTCGGTCAGCCGACCTCCCACAGAACCGTACGTACCGTTCGGTATACAGCTCCTCCCTTGTTTACGCCACTACAGATTTGTAGTAGACACTCATACTTAGGAATCCGTCCCTCTCCAATCTTGCATTGGAGAGGGCTTGATTTATTATGGGGTTTTCTGCACAGCGCCAATATCCTTTTCTGCTGTTCGCCAGTCTCACTGCATTTTCGTGCGTGATTCCGAGTTTTCGCAGATTTCGGTATCTCGTCCGCACTCGCTTCCACCTTTTCCAAAACACCATGCGGATGCGTCTACGCCTCCATTCATCGGTTCTTAGCAGTAGCTCCTTCATATCTGCCCCACTCTACCTCTCCGGCTCTCAGATATTTATGGATAAGGGACAATACTCGTCCGTCCTTAATATCCCTTGCCAGTATCTCCATCAGCTTGCTTTGGTTGACTGTATCAAAGAACTTTTCCAAATCCATATCTACTGTCCACACCCTGCCTGCTTCCAGATATTCCCGACATTTCCGGAGTGCATCATGGGCGCTTCTTCTCGGTCTGAATCCGTAGCTTGTTTCTGCAAATTTCTGTTCATAAATCGGTGTCAGTACCTGTGCGATTGCTTGCTGAATAACACGGTCAACTGCTGTTGGGATTCCCAGTTTGCGTGTCTTTCCGTTGTCCTTGGGCATTTCTACCCTGCGAACCGGATACGGTCGGTATTTCCCGACCAGTATGGTCTGTCGGATCTCCTCGCCGTTGTCTTTGAGATATTGCAGAAGTTCATCTACTTTCATCCCATCGACTCCGCCTGCACCTTTATTCTTCTTCACTCGTTTGTATGCTTGATTCAGGTTCTCGGTGCTTACGATTGCTTCCAACATCCCACACACTCCTCTGTCGGCATTGGTGGTGTTGTTTTCAGTTATCCTTCCATCAATAAGCGCTCTGCCTTCCCCTTCGTGTTCCGCACTATCTATCCGGCAGTAGCCATTGCCACAGCAATGTTTTGTGCTTTCTTTTCTCTCGACTTCGGTAACATTCATTTCCTTCCACCCCCAAGGGTTCCTCCCTTCCCGTGTCCGTCGACTGACACGGTACTATGGATTCATCTGACTCCTCATGACAAATCTTGTTTCAACCATGGCTTGTAAAAACACGCCCCATGTCCACGAGGCCTCCCCGGGTACTCGCATGCTCTTTCTCTCCATCTACCTGTCATACTTACTGCACATGATTCCTTGTAGCTATTGGGCTTCAACTTGTTTGGCAGTCTTACCCTCATGTTCAGCCTACATGCTTCGTGTAACCTCAGGCCGGAGATTTGCCAACCACTTCCTTCAGATTCCTCGTCGCCAAGGACACCCTTGCCTTAAGCTATATCCTTCCCGCTACCGGGCGGATTCGGGACTTGCACCCGTTAGAACATGCGCCCGCCGGGCGCACCAAAAAATCCGAACGCTTTCCCGATGTGGAAAAAGTTCGGATTATTCTTGTATGGTGGAGCACCATTCAACATATCCGAACAAACAGCACTTTCTATCTCTTGCAGGGTTACAGTTTCCGTGCTGTCTTTGAAATTGTAGGTGAAGAGGAAATGGTCGTCGTAAACATAGACAGAGTTGACGAAGGTTTCGATGATTTGCTTTCTGTAGGCCTTGCTACGAATGTTTCCGTACTTGAACCGGCTAATCCAGTTGACAACTTGTGCCTTATTGTACTTAGGACGCGCCATTTGTACTTGGAGGATGCTTAATTTTAGGGCTACCCGCTGCTGCTCAAGTGCTTCTAATCTTTCCTTGGTGGATGCAGTGAAAATGCCCATCTGCACGGCGTTCAAAAGATTCTCGATCCCTTTTTCGCATTCGCTGAGCTGATGTTGCAGAATCGGGGTGGTAGTGTCCTCCTTCTCTTGGAGGGCTACAACGGCATCTGCAATGCGGTCAATGGCACGGTCTGTCAGGACTCTGGAAACTGTAATTCTCACTACAGCTTCTTCAATCATGTCTTTCTTCAGGGCTTTTCGATTGCACCCAAGACGGCGTTTTGCTCCGCTGCATTTGTAGTAGTGATAGACAGTTCCTTTGCTACCTTTTCCGCTTTCGCCCACCATCATTCGTCCGCAATCTCCGCAAAACAGCTTTGTGGTCAGCAGGTATTCCTCGGTCGCTTTGAACCGTGCAGGAGCTCTTTTGTTGGCATTCATTTTATGTTGCACCCTTTCAAATAAATCATTTTCTATAATGGCCGGGATTCCACCCGGCACAATGACATCATCGTATTTGTATTCTCCGATGTATCTTCTGTTTTTCAGAATTTGGGCAAGGCTGCCTGAGGTAAAATCCTTTCCTTTTTTCGTTTTGAGGCCCCTGTCCTTGAAGGATTTTTGGATATCGGAGATCCGTACACCTTTATCATATTTCTCGAAAAGCTCCGTTACCAAAGGTGCGGTAAGGGGATCAATGTCCAATGCCCGTGTTTCCGGATTTACATAGTAGCCCAAAGGAATATTGCCGCCGTTACTTTTGCACTTCAAGGCATTTTCATGTTGCCCTCTATGAATCTTTTGGGACAGCTCTGCGGAGTAGTACTCAGCATAGCCCTCCAGCATGGATTCCAATATGATTCCTTCGGGTCCGTCGGAAATGTTCTCTTTTACAGAGATTACTTTCACACCATGCTTTTTCAGAATCCGTTTGTAGTGCGCACTATCATAGCGGTCACGGGAAAAGCGATCTAATTTCCAAACCAATACCACATCGAACAATTCCTTTTCACTGTCTGCGATCATCCGTTGGAACTCCGGCCTGTCTGCGGTTCTGGCAGATAAGGCTCTGTCAATGTAGGTGCCTAATATGGTGATGTTATTTCTTACGGCATATTCCGTACATTCTCGAATCTGCCCTTCAATGGATTCTTCTCTCTGGCTGTCAGAAGAATATCTTGCATATATGACTCCCTTCATAAAATTCCTCCTTTTGTAATTATCATATCTTTTTTCGTAAAAATATCAAATGTATGGACGGCAGCAGGGCGTAATCTCCTGCTGCCGTTTCCGGTTATTCTGTTTTGTCCTCTGCCTGCATTTGAGCGAGGAAGAATTTTGCGATCCCCTGAATTGCAAAATCCGGGATCAGATCGCCGTAGTCTTCCTGCACGGTCGTTTCAACTGCAATTTGAGTTTGGTCTTTCCGTTCTTCTTGTGTCATAGACAGCCTCCTTATCGTGCATCTCGGTTGCGACTACGGAAACGAGCCTCGCACATCTTTACGATCTCATCTTCCATCTGAGGCACAGTGTAGTGCTTGGGGAAAAATTTCCGAATTCGTTCAAGTGGGATCTTCAGCCGTTCTTTCTGATTCGCCTTTTCTTCGCTCATGATAACCTCGATTATTTTGGCGGAAAGACCTTCTTCCCGGCTGAGCTTTTTTAATCGGCAGGCTTGGGAAAGGGATGGGGTGCAATCTTGTATTTCCATCTGTTCCAGCAAGGCATGTTGTTCTTCTTCTGTGAGATAAGAAAGCTCTACTGCGGGGGTGAAGGAGATTCGTCCCTCATCTACATATTGCAAAATTTCGGGGATCAGGTTTGTAAGACGGATGTAGCGGTACACTACATCACGACTTTCTCCTTGCATTTTGCCTACTTCTGCTGCTGTGTTTAACTTTGTTGCAAGTTGCAACGAAGTTAAATCTGTTCGTAATCCTTGGCACTTCATCGCATCCATTTTCAGCTTGTAGGCAAAGGCTTTCTCACTGGGCAGGATCTTCTCTCGGTGGAGATTGCTGTCCACCATTGCAATGGTTGCAGCATCCCGGTCGAGGGCATAAATTAAGGCAGGAACCGTTTCGATTCCTGCCTTCTTACATGCGTGAAGTCTCCGGTGTCCGGAGATCACTTCGTATTCACCGTTTTCAATGGAACGGACAGAGATGGGTGTGAGCAATCCCTGGGTAAGAATGCTGAATACCAGCTGATCCATTTCCGCATCATCTTTTACCTGGAAGGGATGTCCTTCAAAGGGGCGCAGCTGATTCACAGGCAGCTGCATAGCCTGTACTGTATTATTAGCTTTATTCAATGGCAATGGGTTCCTTTCTTTCAGATTCGGGTTCGTTGTATTCTGCA
>JAZSAO010000286.1:0-2469 GCA_045601945.1 Faecousia sp.
TAGGAAATCTGTTCAGCGCCTCTCCTCCGGTTGCTTCTTTGGGTACTTTCTTGTCAACACAAGAAAGTACCGCCCCCCAGGGAGCAAAGTATGAGCGAGTGCAAGACCGCTTCCTTTTTCCTATTCTCGATCGTGGATACCGTGCCGTAACCCCACTTCTCTGCCTACTACGAAATCGGTACAAAAACGAGAATCCCTACTGCCCTCTCCGCCGCAGTCGCGGCACCTCTCCCATTGGAGAGGCAAGGGCGGTTACTAACTTAAACCGGATCGATAAACGAAAATTTGTAATCCGATTACATAAAGAGAACCTCCTGCCGTGAATGGCGGGAGGTTCTTGCTATTGGGCTTTATTTGTGGTAGAGGTTATTATTTTCGTAGGTAGCTTCGCAGGTTAGGTGGATCCCCAATTTACGCAAGACGCTTTCGTCCACGGAAGACAGGAGTACCGTGGAGTGAAGCTGACTGTCTTTCAGTTTTTCCAATTGAGCCATAGCACGGCGGGCGTTGATGTCCGTTGCGGCACAGATGGCAAGGGCAATCAGAACCTCATCTGTATGGAGACGGGGATTTTGACTCTGCATATGGTCTACCTTTAAAGTCTGAATGGGAACAATAACATTGGGGGAGATCAGTTCGATCTCGTCATCGATTTTTGCCAGAGTCTTTAGAGCATTCAGAAGTGCGGCAGAGGCCGGCCCCATAAGAACCGTTGTCCGTCCGGTCACAATACGCCCATCGGGAAGTTCCAATGCCACAGCCGGTTTCCGCGTTCTGTTAGCAAGAGCCAAAGCGGCCGGAACTGTCAGGCGGTTCTCCGGTTCGATCCGCAAGGCACGCATCAGCCGTTCAATGCAGTGACGTTCCCCTTTTCGGCCTGTGTGTTGTTTTTCCTGACAAGCCGCATGGAAAAAGCGACGAATGACCTCCTGCTTTGCTGCTTCACAGCAGACCTCATCATCGCAGATTGCATAGGCGAGCATATTCACGCCCATGTCCGTGGGACTCTTATAAGGGCATTCTCCATAGATTCCCTCGAATATGGTCCGCAAAACAGGGAAAATCTCCACGTCCCGGTTATAGTTGGTGGTAGTCTGACCGTATGCCTCTAAGTGGAAGGGATCGATCATGTTCACATCGTCCAGATCCGCAGTAGCTGCTTCGTAGGCAATGTTAATAGGGTGCTTTAACGGGAGGTTCCACACAGGGAAGGTCTCAAACTTGGCATATCCGGCCTGTACGCCCCGTTTATGCTCGTGGAACAGCTGGGACAAACAGGTTGCCATTTTTCCACTTCCGGGACCGGGGGCAGTGACCACAACAAGGGGCTTGGTGGTTTCGATATAGTCATTCTTTCCGAAGCCGCCGTCACTGACGATCAAATCAATATCCTCGGGATAGTTGGGGATATTGTACAGCCGGTAGACGTTGAGCCCGTGTTCCTTCATACGGCTTTCAAATACAACGGCAGAAGGCTGGTCTGCAAACTGGGTCATAGCAATGTTATTGACCAGAAGCCCGTAGGATCGGAATATATCGATCAGGCGAGCCACATCGGTATCATAGGTGATGCCTAAGTCACCGCGGCGCTTACTGCCCTCGATATCGGCAGCGTTAATGGCAATGACAATCTCCGCTTGATCCCGCAGTTCCAGAAGCATTTGCATCTTATTATCGGGAGCAAAACCGGGCAATACTCTTGCGGCATGGTTATCGTCAAACAGCTTTCCTCCAAATTCCAGATACAGCTTTCCACCAAATCGTTGGATCCGCTCTCGAATATGCTGGGATTGGAGTTGAATATACTTTTGGGAATCGAAGCCAATTTTCATAGTATGCCCTCCTATGTCGTTCTATTGAATAGTATAACAGATTTCCTTGGGATAAACAAGTAGGAAGTGACCTTTTCATAAATTTCATAATAATACTGTTTCTTGATAAAATGGTTAGAAAACCATTTTATCGCAGGATAAATATCCTGCGCCGCCTTAGGCGGAAGAAACAGTATTACACGGCATTTCTTGGCGGCAATGCCGCCATGCCGCTTATTAGCGGCATAATAAAACGGTCAATCCGTTTTATTAGAAATAAGTATAAAAGGGCTGCTGCGAATTCGCAACAGCCCCATGATTAGGAAATTCTCAGAAAGTATAGCGGAGCACAGGGGTACGGGCGGCGCGGACTTCGTCGGGTCTGCCGATCTGTGCGTTGTGGGGAGCGGCATGCATATAGTCGGGGTCGGTCTTCGCCAGCTCATAGAGCTTGCGGAAGATCTCTGCGGCCTCGTCCAAGGTATCCCGACTCTCGGTCTCCGTAGGCTCCAGCATAAGGGCTTCGTGAACGATGAGGGGGAAGTACATTGTGGGAGGATGCATACCATAGTCGATCAAGGACTTTGCTACATCCAGAGCGGAAACACCGGTTTCCTTCTTGAACTCGCTAAGGTCCAGAACAAACTCATGCATACAC